>NZ_FXLV01000015.1 GCF_900180345.1 Bathymodiolus heckerae thiotrophic gill symbiont | reverse complement strand
TGATAATTCATTGCAATTTCCCGTAGTAAGAAAATAGCAAAGTTTATTACAACTGGCTATTTAATTACAATTAAAATTGCACTTGTTATGTGAATTCAAGAATTATAAATTATGTAGAGGTCTCAAGACAATAAAAAAGGCGCTTAAAGCGCCTTTTTTTATTGTCTTGAGTTTTGATTTAGTTGTTAATCTGCGCCATAACTTCATCTGCAAAATTCTCTTCTTTCTTTTCAATACCTTCGCCGACTTCAAAGCGGATAAACGATTTGATGGTGGCATTGTTTGATTTAAGCAATTCTCCCACGGTTGTGTCTGGATTTTTAACAAAAGCTTGACCTGAAAGTGTTACTTCATTAATGAATTTTTTCATACGACCGCCAATCATTTTTTCAATGATATTGTCTGGCTTGCCAGATTCTCTAGCTTGCTCTATAAAGATTGCTTTTTCTCTTTCTAAAAGCTCGACAGACAATTCATCTTCGCTAATACACTCTGGCTTAGAGGCTGCAATGTGCATGGCAATATCTTTTGCCAGTGTTTCATTGCCACCTTTTAAAACAGTTAGCACAGCAATACGCTCGCCGTGTTTGTAAACACCGATAACGCCATCATTCTCTGCTTGAACAGTATGTACACGACGAATAGATACATTCTCCCCTGTTTTGGCAACAACATCTTCACGGGCTTTCTCAAGTGAATCGCCATTTTCCATTGTTTGTGTTAAAAAAGCATCAATATCAGCAGGAGTCGTCTTTAATGCTAATGTACCTAAAGCGTCAACAAAGCCAATAAATGTCTCGCCTTTAGTCACAAAGTCGGTTTCAGAATTGACTTCTAAAATAGTTGCTGTTTTACCATCAGCACTGGCGTTGACCTTAACCAGACCTTCAGCGGCAATACGACCTGATTTTTTTGCCGCCTTGGCAGCACCTGAGGTGCGCATTAAGTCAATTGCTGCTTCCATATCACCATTGGTTTCGCCCAATGCTTTTTTGCAGTCCATCATGCCTGCACCTGTTCTTTCTCTTAATTCTTTAACCATTAATGCTGTAATAGCCATAATAAGCTCCTAATTTATGTGTGTTGATTTATACGAGTATTTTTTCAATCATTGTAGGCTTAGTATCGCTGGCACCAACCTTAATACCTTGCTCTTTTGCATAATCAGCCAATTCTTCTTTTTTCATTGCATCCAGCACTATTTTGCTTAACTTTTCGCTTTTAACAGGGGCTTCTTTTTTAACAACAACCGCTTTCTCAACAGATTGAGCAACTTCTTTTTCAATAGAGGGTTTATCTACTTTAACCGTTTCTGTTTTCTTAGCAACAGCGTCCTTAACCACAACCTTTTTAACTGTGTTTGCTTTTTTCATTTTTTGCACAGGTGCGGCAACTTTTGCCTCCAAAACTGCATTCGCAATTTCTCTAGCATAGAAGCCAATCGCTCTGATTGAGTCATCATTACCTGGAACGACATAATCAATACCTTCTGGATTGTGGTTAGTATCCACAATACCAATCAGGGGTAAATTTAATTTTTGTGCTTCTTTAACGGCGTTTTTCTCATGACCGATGTCAATCACAAATACCACATCAGGAATGCCACCTAAATCTTTAATACCGCCTAGACTGCGTTCTAATTTTTCCATTTCACGGGTCATCATTAACGCTTCTTTTTTGCCAAATTGGGCAAAGTTTTCTTCTGCCAAAAATTCTAAATCTTTAAGGCGTTTAATTGAGGCTTTAATGGTTTTGTAATTAGTCATCATACCGCCCAACCAACGATGATTAACATAAGGCATACCACAACGAATTGCCTCTTCCTTCATGATGTCGCTTGCTGCACGCTTGGTACCAACAAATAAAATAGAACCACCCGCTGCGACTGTTTTTGATGCAAAATTAAGCACATCATTAAACATCGGTAGGGATTTCTCTAAATTAATGATATGCACACCATTGCGAGTGCCATAAATGTAGCGCTCCATTTTTGGGTGCCAAAAACGACTGCGATGCCCAAAGTGAACACCTGCCTCTAACATTTTTTTCATGCTTGCTTTTGCCATATTATTTTCTCCTGTTTTGGGTTAAAACTTCCGCTTCCCCTATCCATCAACCTTTCTACTGAAAAGCACCCTGATGAATATGTCGGGTTGCGTGATACATTAAAAAAAATTAAGCACCCATAATGTGAGTGCTTAATTCAACTTTTGATTTTTTAGTAAAAATCATAAAACGCAACATTATACCCAAACCTTGCTATAACAACAAGCAACTGGGTGTAATTATACCTTGGCTAACTCTGCACGCATTGCATCAATCGTGACTTTGTAATCATCGGTATTAAAGATTGCAGAGCCAGCAACGAAAGTATCTGCACCTGCTGCTGCGACTTCGCGAATGTTATCAATCTTAACACCGCCATCAATTTCTAAGCGAATGTCCTTACCACTGGCATCAATGAGCTTACGAACTTGACGACATTTCTCTAAAGTGTGGGGGATAAAAGACTGACCACCAAAACCAGGGTTAACTGACATCAATAAAATCATATCTAATTTATCCATCACATTGTCTAAAACTTGGAGTGGTGTTGCTGGATTAAAGACTAAGCCTGCCTTGCAGCCGCTTTCTTTAATCATTCCCAGTGTTCTGTCAATATGCTCAGAGGCTTCTGGATGAAAAGTAACATATGACGCACCCGCAGAAATAAAGTCAGGAATAATCCTGTCCACTGGTTTAACCATTAAATGCACATCAATCGGAGCGGTAACACCATGATTTCTCAGTGCTTCACAAACCAATGGACCAATGGTTAAGTTCGGCACATAATGGTTGTCCATCACATCAAAATGTACAATATCTGCGCCATCACGCAAGACATTATCAACTTCTTCGCCAAGTCTAGCAAAATCTGCCGCCAAAATTGATGGCGCAATAAAATTAGATTGTTTCATTTTTTCTCTCCATTTTAAATAAAATTTATTAAACTACTTCCCGTCATTTCCTCAGGCTGCTCAATATCCATCATCAACAACAGCGTTGGCGCAATATCAGACAATGAACCTGTGCCGGGCTCGGCAATTTCTACTTGTCGATCACTGATAAATAATAATGGCACAGGGTTGTTTGTATGCGCTGTATGCGCTTCGCCCGTTTCAGGGTTAGTCATTTGCTCAGCATTACCGTGGTCAGCGGTAATCAACATCTCTCCATCGATTGAACGCAGTGCTTGATAAACAATGCCTAGACAAGTGTCTACCGTTTCAACTGCTTTAATAGCGGCATCGAGTTTTCCAGAATGCCCCACCATATCAGTATTGGCAAAATTACATATAATTAAATCGTACTTTTGACTTTCAATGTTTTCAACCAATTCATCGGTGAGTTCAAAGGCGCTCATTTCTGGCTTAAGGTCGTAAGTTGCCACATCCGGTGAAGGAATTAACACTCGGTCTTCGCCATAAAATGGACGCTCAATACCGCCATTTAAGAAAAAAGTAACATGGGCATATTTTTCAGTTTCGGCAATTCTAAGTTGTGTCATACCTAGATTAGACAGGTATTTTCCCAAGACATTATTAAGTTTGGCAGAGGGATAGGCTACTGGCAAATTGAATTCTTTTTTATACTCTGTCAAACAAATAAACTGTATCGGCACAAAAGTGCCACGGGAAAACCCTTGAAAGTTTTCATCGGTAAAGGCCTGAGTGATTTGTCTGGCACGGTCTGCACGATAATTCATAAAAATCATCACATCGCCTTTTTTAATTTTTGTTGGTGCTTTAATAACGGTTGATTGCACAAACTCATCCGTTTCGCCACGCGCATACGCCAACTCAATCGCCTCGATGGCGCTTTGTGCTAAAAATTCACCCTTGCCCTTGGCAATCAATTCATAAGCACAACGCACGCGCGACCAGCGATTGTCCCTGTCTAGAGAAAAATATCGACCAATAACGCTGGCTATTTCGCCCACACCCAGTTCGGCAATTTTATCTTCTAATGTTTGAATATAGTTTTTTGCACTTTTTTGTGCACAATCTCTACCATCAGCGGATATATGCAAATAAACCTCTTTGCATCCATATTGTTTGGTCATTTCCAGCATGGCGTGCAGTTGTTCTTCGTGTGAGTGTACGCCGCCGTCGGACAACAGTCCCATAATATGAATCGCCTTATTGTTGTCATTGGCGTATTCTAAGGAATTTTTGAAAATCGGATTTCTAAAAAAATCACCGTTTCCGATGTCGTTTTGAATGCGGGTAAAATCTTGCTTCACTACCCGTCCAGCACCTAAATTAAGGTGCCCCACTTCCGAGTTGCCCATTTGTTCGCCTGGCAAGCCCACTTCTTTACCACTGGTTGAAATTAAAGAATGCGAAAATTGCCCATTGAACTTGTCCCACACCGGTGTATTTGCTTGAGCAATTGCATTGTTTTCTACGACTTCAGAATGCCCCCAACCATCTAAAATAATAAGTACTTTGGTTTGTTTTTTAGATTTCATTAATTACTCTTGTAAGCGTTAAACATTAAATAAGAAGTGCACCACATCGCCGTCTTGTACAATATATTCCTTGCCCTCTGAGCGCAATTTCCCTGCTTCTTTTGCGCCTTTTTCACCACCACATTCGATAAAGTCATCAAAGGCAATAGTCTCAGCACGAATAAAACCTTTTTCAAAATCACCATGAATTTTACCTGCTGCCTTAGGTGCGCTGTCGCCGATATTGATTGTCCAAGCACGCACTTCTTGCACGCCTGCAGTGAAATAAGTCTGCAAACCGAGCAATTGGTAGCCAGCTTTAATCAAACGATCTAAGCCTGATTCATCTTGCCCCATTGAGAGCAAAAATTCTTGTTTTTCATCAGCCTCTAACTCGGCAATTTCTGCTTCAATATCAGCACAAATAGTAACCACTTGTGCGTTTTCTGCTTGTGCGATTTGGGTAATGACTGCTAAATGCAAGTTGTCATCAAAACCGTCTTCGCCAACATTAGCAACATACAAAACAGGCTTGGTGGTTAGCAGTTGAAAGCCTTTTAATAACTTGATTTCTTCCTCGTCAAAAGACAGAGTACGAGCACTTTCCCCATTTTCAAGTGCAGGCAAAATTCGTTCTAACAATGCCTTGAGTGGCAACCCGTCTTTCTGTCCAGATTTGGTATTTTTAAGGGCTTTTTGGTAGAGTTTTTCAACCACGCTTAAATCTGCCAAAATCAATTCTGTGTTGATAATTTCAATATCATCAACAGGGGAAACTTTGCCAGACACATGCACAATATCGTCATCATCAAAAGCACGAACCACATGCACAATCGCATCGGTTTCACGAATATTGGTTAAGAATTGATTGCCCAACCCTTCGCCTTTTGAGGCACCTTCAACCAAACCCGCAATATCAACAAACTCCATTATTGTTGGCAAGATTTTTTTAGGATTAACGATGTCGGCTAATTGCTCTAAGCGCTTGTCATTAATCGGCACAATGCCAACATTTGGCTCAATGGTACAAAATGGATAATTCGCCGACTCAATTCCTGCTTGAGTAAGTGCGTTAAAAAGTGTTGATTTACCTACATTTGGCAGCCCAACAATGCCACATTTAAATCCCATTTTTTGTTCCTATATTTATCATGTTGTATGCAGTGTTTTCATAGCAGATTCAACATCACCTTTGACCACTTGCTTAATCACATTCAACGAATCGGCTAAGGTGTTTTGAATCGCCTCAATTTCTGATTTATTAGGTGTATGCAAGACAAAATCTGCCACCTGAGATTTATCACCCGGATGCCCAATACCAACCCTAAGTCGATAAAAATCATTACTGCCCAATGCCTTAATCGTATCACGAAGCCCGTTATGTCCACCATGTCCGCCGCTAAATTTAATGCGTGCTGTGCCTGGGTCAATATCCAACTCATCATGCGCAATCAAAATCTCATTCGCATCAATTTGATAGAACTTGGCAATACTTTGAATAGATTGCCCAGAACCATTCATATAGGTATTCGGCTTTAATAACCAAACATTTACGCCTGCGATATTGACCTGAGCCACCTCACCAAAGAATTTGGATTCTTTTTTAAAAGTACCTGTATACGAATATGCGAGCGCATCGCAAAACCAAAAACCCACATTATGACGATGCGCTTGATAGTCCTTGCCCGGATTTCCCAGACCAACAATCAGTTTAATCGCCACAATAAATCACGGTTTAAGAGCCTTCGTCTGAATCACCTTTGGCTTTATCATCAGTGCCTTCTTCGCCTTCTGTGCTTTCAGTCTCAACAACCGCTTCTTCAACCATTAACTTCGGTTCTTGAACAGCAACAACACTTTGGTCATGCGCTTCAATATCGCCATGTGTTAATGCCAAAATAACAACGCCTTCTGGCATGGTTATGCCTGTGAAGCTGATGTGCTCACCCATGTCAAGATTGCTAATATCAACCTCGATAGCGTTTGGTAAATTTGCTGGCAAACAGGAAACTTCAATCGCCGTAACAAACTGATTAAGAATTGCACCAAGACGCATTGCCTCGTTGTCTTCCTCGCCAATGAAATGCAATGGAATATTGGTAATAATTTCCTTGTTCATATCGACACGCAAGAAATCCATATGAGTAACAATATTTTTGGTTGGATGACGCTGCAGGTCTTTAATAATAACGGGTTGTATTTTTTTATCAATCGTCAAATCTAATACTGAAGTATAAGTCTCTTCGTTTTCTAAAAGATGGGTTATTTCGTGAACATTTAGCGTAATTGTGCTAGGTTCTTTGCCCGCACCGTAAACGATAGCAGGAACTTGTTGTTGATGACGCAGGCGGCGGCTCGCACCTTTGCCCTGGTCTTTGCGCACTGTGGCGTTAACTATAATACTCATTTTGTTTTCTCCAAAAAATAAAAAAACATCCTTTGATGGATGTCGTCAAGTGATATGTTTTGCGACCAAACACATCAAGCGAGTTATTTTACCCGAAAATTAAACCAAAATAGAAGCTATTAGGGGGGGGTTATCTGGACTTGAGCCAAAATACCAAGGCGACTGTGGCACTAATGCCACTGGCAATAAATAAATCATTAACTGCCAAAACACCTGAAAGAATAAGCAAAGCACCTGAGAAAATAGCCGAGGTTTGCTTATCAGCATTGTCTTTTAGCTGGCTGACAATCGCATCGGTTTGCTTGCTATAAAGACTGCCGATATTCTTCATCTGCTCCATTTGCTTGAATGCATTCAATATCAACTCAGGCAATTCAGGTATTTCTTTTAAAAGTTTTGGTGCTTTTTCTTTTAGTTTTTTAAAGGTATTTTTCATGCTGTATTTTTCTTCCATTAAGTCTTCTAAAAACGGTTTGGCAGTTGCCCATAAATCAAGTTGTGGGTAAAGCTGCCTGCCTAGTCCTTCAATATTTAATAAAGTTTTGTCTAATAATAACAGTTGTGGCTGCACAGTAATGTCAAAATTTTTCGCCTCAGCCATTAAGTCCATTAGCACCTGTCCGAAGGATATTTCATCCAATGACTTCTCAAACATCGGCTCACAAATCCTACCAATCGCCCGCTCAAAAGCACGCACATCAGTGCTGGCACTTGCCCAGCCCGACTCAACATAAGCACTTGCCACACCATGATAATCTTGATTAAAGAATGCCAAGAAAATATCAGCTAAAAAATCCTTATCCGCCTCATCCAACACGCCCATAATACCAAAATCAACGCCAATATAATTGTCGTCTACACCAACAAAAATATTGCCTGGATGCATATCTGCATGGAAAAAATTATGTTTAAACACTTGAGTAAAGAAAATAATCACGCCATCTTCTGCCAATTTTTTCAAATCAACACCATCGGCTTTTAATTTGTCAATATCACCCACTGGCGTACCATAAATGCGTTCGGTGGTTAGCACATCTTCACTGCACAAATCCCAATGCACTTTAGGCACATAGAGCAAATCCGACCCTTGAAAGTTTTCTCGTAATTGGGTAGCATTTTTGGCCTCAGTGAGCATATTAAGCTCCCCTAAAATAATGCTTTCAAACTCAGCAACAATTTCAGTAGGTCGTATTTTTTTACTAATCGGATGCTTGCCAATAAACTTTGCTAAGGCATACATCAGCGCAATATCTCGCTTAATGGCTTTGCCCACATCGGGTCGCACCACCTTGACCACAACCTCATCGCCCTGATGAGTGATGGCCGTATGCACTTGCGCAATAGAGGCACTAGCAAGTGGTTCAATATCAAATTTTTTGAACAATTTATCAGTACTATCGCCAAGTGATTGTTCAATCATTTGTTTGGCTTGTACGCTATCAAAGGCGGGGCAGGCATCTTGCAGTTTGGCCAGTTCATCGCCAATATCAGCAGGCAACAAATCTCGGCGTGTGGACAGAGTTTGCCCAAACTTAATAAAAATTGGACCCAGTTCTTCAAGCGCCAGACGAACACGCTCACCTCTGGTGAGTTTTTTTGTAGGAATGTAGTGCCACGGCGTAAGATACAAGAGTGGCTTGAAACGACTTAAAAAAGAAGCTGAAAGCACTAAAGCATCTATTCGATAGCGCATTAAAATGCGTGAAATACCTATAAATCGAGCTAAATTACGCATTATTGTACCTTTGGACGAATAAGCAGAGTGGTAATTTTATCCTTGATAGAGGTCAAGGGATTGTCTGATGATTTGAATTTTTTTGCCAATTTACCCACTTGATGGGCAACCATATCGCCAGTATATTTAGACAACTCTTCTTCAAAATCAATGTCAACTTGTTGTAATAAATCGACCAATAATTGCGCCGTTTTAACATCGCCGTGAATGATGATTTTATCCTCTCTAAGCAGTTTTGTTAATTCCTCGCCTTGGAGCAACGCCAAAAATACACTAGATTTCAATTTGATATCAACATCAGTAGTCGTGTTGGCATCCGTAGTAACAAAAATACGAGCATTAGTACAAACAAAGCTCACCTCTATCGGTAAATCTTGCAAGGAAAAATACACGACTTTCCCATCTAATAAACTGACATCAATTTGATGCGTTTCTAACAAATAATTTAATGTGCGTTCTAAAATTACGGTTTGCATAAGATAACCTTTAAATTTTAATACCCTTATGCAGCGCCACAATGCCACCTGATAGATTGTGATATTCGCATAATCTAAACCCTGCATCAAGCACCATTTGCTTGAGCGTTTCTTGATCAGGATGTTTGCGAATGGACTCAGCTAAATATTGGTATGAAGCCTCGTCATCGGCGATTATTTTTCCAAGTTGTGGCATTATATTGAATGAATAAAACTCGTAGAATTTTTCCAATAGTGCGATGTCCGTTTTAGAAAATTCTAAAATTAACAAGCAGCCGCCGGGCTTTAAAACACGATACATCTCCCGAATGCATTGGTCTTTGTCGGTAACATTACGCAGACCAAAAGCAATCGATACACAATCAAAAGTATCCTCTGCAAAAGGGATTTGTTCGCCACTGAGTTGTACAAACTCCACGCCTATAACGCCTTTGTTGATTAAGTTCTTACGCCCTTCATTCAGCATTGCGGCGTTAATATCAGAAAGCACCACTTGTCCGCTGTCGCCCACTTTTTGCTTGAAAACACGCGCCAAATCCCCTGTGCCACCAGCAATATCCAGCACCTTGTCACCTGCTTTGACATTTGAGGTGGCAATGGTGTAATGTTTCCATAGTCGATGTGCGCCAAACGACAGCACATCATTCATCAAATCATATTTATTGGCAACCGAATCAAATACGCCACGCACCATACCTTGTTTGTCTTGTGTGGCAACCTCTTGAAAGCCGAAATGTGTAATTTTTTGCGTCATTATTTTTTAGGATAATCTCGGAAATCTGAGCCTGTATAAATTTGCGTTGGTCGGAAAATACGATTATGCCGAACCTGCTCATGCCAATGCGCCACCCAGCCGCTAGAACGCGCCATGGCAAAAATTGGGGTAAAGTGTTTTTTCGGAATTTTGAAAATTTCCGCATACAAAATACCTGAATAAAAATCTACATTTGGATAAACACCTTTTGCGCCGAGCAGCTCTTCACAAACACGCTCCACTTCTAATGCTATTTCAAAACGCCTAGAAAGCACAATATTCGATTTTTTAATATACGCTTCAATCATGGCTTGTAAAATGCTTGCACGAGGGTCTTTAACACTATATTCTCTATGCCCCATCCCCCAAATCACTTGCTTATTTTTCAAACGATTTTCAATATAAGTACGAACCTTTTTAACATCGCCAATTTCATCTAACATATTCAGCACATCCTCATTCGCACCGCCATGTAACGAACCCGCCAAAGTGCCCACTGCCGCCGACACCGAGGCAAATGGATTTGCCAAAGTAGAGGCAGTTACCATTGCCGAAAAAGTGCTGGCATTAATGGTGTGCTCAGCGTGCAAAATCAAACAAGCATCAAATAATTTAACAATCTCCTCATCTGGCTCTTCAGCAAAAGACATATATAAAAAGTTCTGTGCATACGACATTTCTTTACTTGGCGGAATAGGGTCGTAGCCTGACGAAATACGCGCCCACATCGCCACCAGCGTACTCATATTAGCAATAATCTTGGTCAACGCACTCTGAGTATAAGCTGAATTTGGATCCTGTGCACCCGCATCAGGATAAAAAGTCGCCATAGAAGCGATTGCCGTTTGTAACACATCCATCGGATGCCCATTAGCAGGCAACGCCCACATCATCTGACGAATGTCTCGTTTAACCTCATAACGCTGGTGCAATACCCGCTGAAAATCTTCTAGTTCGTTGGCTCTCGGTAATTCCCCGTCCCTAAGCAACATTGCCACCTCTTCAAACGAGCCGTATTTCACCAAATCCTCAATTGAATAACCACGATACGCCAAAATACCGTTTTCACCATCAATCGAAGAAATAGACGATTCTGTTGCTGGAACGCCTGCTAAACCTGGAATATATTCAATCATAATTTATACCTAAAAAATAAGTGCGCAATGGATCGGATGATCGTCACCATAGTGCTCTTTTAACATACTTAATAACTCTTTAGAAAACTCTTGACTTTTGTCTTTTAACTCTCTAAATTTATCATCTTTTAATTCAATATCCTTTCGCTTATCTGCTGTAGAAATTTCTTCTAAAAAATAATCATACAATGCTAGCACCTCAACTGCTTTATCACCAAAAATATACTCAATTCTTTCCAGAGGGGGTTTTTCTAGTAACGCCAAAGTTCTTGTTATTTTACCTGCCCTATTTTCTTGAATAGTTTCGGCAATGACAATAAGTCCACTAAAATAAAGTAGCTTCCTAGAAAAGATAAGCTTAATGTTTCTAATATTTGCCTCTTTACCTTCCTCGCTAATCTTGTACTCAAAATCTGTTGCCATTGTTCGATAAAATCGAATGATATCATTTAACAAAAATTGACTAAGCTTATGCTTAGACACAGTTTCTTTAATATATTCTTTCAATAATTGCTTTCTAAAATTGGTAAAGTTATCTTTCCCATATAAACAACACCCTTCTAGTAAAAATAGTATTCTTCGAATGAGTTTTTGATTGGTATCTTTAACGCCTCCCAAGTTAGTTGTTAATTCGTTAATTTTTATACACTGTTCAAAAGTTCCTGTATCGCCACAAGATTTTTCAACCCCTCCTTGTATAATTTCATTTATCTTTTGACATTCTTCAATAGAGACAAAAGCACCATCTTCTGTCAAAATAAAATAGTCCAAATCAGAACTTTCTGATGCCTCTTTTCTCGCAAACGAGCCTACAGAAACAATACAAAAATCTTCTTTAAAATCTTCTTCTAACGACTTTCTTATATTATTCAATATTTCTTCAGAAAAGTCTTTTGCCACTTCTAATGTTTTATTCCCCACAATTAACACAGTCCAGGCTGATTAAATGAAAATACACTGGGTGTTTTTTCGTGGAGATACTTTTTTCCTATATCTGAACACCTTCCATCAATAGTATAAGAGCGCTTATTATAATTTAAAGCCTCTGCTGGTATATTTTTTAATCTTATGGCGCTTAATTCCTCAAACAAAAATGTGTATTTTTCTTTAAATTTAACTTCAGTCCAATAAAACTCATCAACAAAAACATTTTGATTGCTTAAAACATGCTTTTGGGTAACATTATCTGCATAAATATTAATTTTTTTATTAATAATATCGCGGTAGATACCATCTTTTAACCCCCAAAACTTATCTATTGCACCATATCTTTTTGGTTTTCCAAAAAGTTCTTCAACAATATGAACTGCTTTCGGAATATTAGAATACTTCTCTTCGTTTCTCAAATAGGAATGCGTTCTAATAATACCGTCGATGGTATCTACATTGATTGACCCACTAAGCGCCACAGCATATTTTTCTTGACTCTTATTGTCTAATAGACCAATTAATTTACCTATATCAATCTGATATTTCTTCAATATAGACGCTATTTCTTTACCTAAAGGAGATGTCCCCTGAATAATACTGTTGCTAGCAGAGTGATGAGAAATGCCAAATCTTTTCTTAAAAGCAGGCTCCATACTGTGCGATAACGGAGCATGTCCAATATCATGAAGCAGGGCAGCACACACTAAGTATTTTTCATCATTAAATTTTAGTTTGGACAATTGTGAATATTTAAGTGCCAATGTAGCAACTGACAATGTGTGTGTGTATCTTGAATGTGTTTTATGCTTATTTTTCTTATACAAATAATCAATGGCACCTAAAAATCGTATATCCTTAAGTCTTTCAAATGTTTGGCTATTAATAATCTCCTGATACAGGCTTCCTGCATGCAATTCTTCTAACAGATTTTTATCAATTAAATCTCTAATAGGGTCAATTTTCATATAAGAATTTTAACATATTTACCCACACTGAAAAGACGGCCACACCCACAAGTAGTTTTGGCATTGGGGTTGTGGATGATAAAACGAGCGCCTTGTAAATTTTCTAAATAATCAACGGTTACGCCGACTAAATATTGACGACTCATCGGCTCAACGACCAATTGCACACCGTTATTTTCAACGCTGGAATACCCGCTAAACCTGAAATATATTCAATCATAATTAGTTGCAACCACAAAACTAAAAATTTTACGCATTTTTGCACTTTAATAGCAGTTGTTTTAATGTTGGAGTATTTGGATTTATTCTCTTGCAAATAAATCCAAATATTCACTCATCACAAATAAACGATTTCTATTTTGCCCTGTTATTTCTTTTAAAATTTGTAATTTAACCAAATCTTTTACCAAGTTATTGCTTGCCGCATACTTTAAACCTGAAAACTTTTGCAGTTGTTTCACGCTAACAACTGGGTCGGTATATAAAAATTCTAATATTGTTTTAGCTATTTTTGCCTTTCTGCCCAAGCCAATAATACGAATTTCATACTCATTTTTAAGTTTTAAGATATTTTTCAAAGTGTTTTTAGATTTTTTTGCAGTATTAGTAACGCCTTCCAAAAAAAATATCAGCCATTGATTAATATCATCGCTTTGACGAACCTTGTCCAACGCCTGATAATAAGCTGAACGATTTTTTTCAAAAAAATCAGATAGATATAAAATAGGAGTACTTAAAAACTGTGCTTCTATCAGTTGTAGAATGATAAATAACCGTCCAATTCTCCCATTACCATCTAAAAATGGATGAATAGTTTCAAATTGGTAATGACATAATGCAATCTTTATTAAAATTGGTATTTTATGGTTGTTATGCCAAAAATCCTCCCAATCAAACAACAATTCATCCAAATGTTGATGGTGTGGCGGAATAAAATGCGCTGAATTGATAGAAACACCGCCAATCCAATTTTGCGACACCCTTACTTCGCCTGGGCATTTATTTTTACCGCGCACACCACTTAATAATTGCCGATGAGTTTGTTTTAATAGTCGCAATGAAATCGGCAAATTCTCTAAATTATCAATAGAATCATTCATTGCCTTGATATAATTATGCACCTCGTCCCAATCATCTCTGACTTCTAATTTAATATCAGATTCAGGTAACAAAGCCTCTTGCATATTAGTTTGCGTGCCCTCTATTTTAGAAGAAGCAACAGACTCAGAAAAGATATGCATTTTGATAAAAAAATCAATATCAGGTGTTAATTCGCCATATGCATTTAGCTCGCCCAGTGTTTTAGTTGCCTGCTCTAATACCGTCAATAATTTAGCATTATTCAAATTGTAAGAACGATTTAATAAATTAGGTAAAAAATAATGATATTCTGTTGCCTTATCTTGGTTCTGTGTTTTGAGGCAGCCTGCAGTAAAATGATTCACACAATACCTCTTAAAAAGACAACAAGTTATATTATATTATATTATATCTATTTAAAAGATAATATATTTATTTTTATGTCTATATAATACTTTAAAAAGATAATATAGATTTTTATGTTTTAAATAAAAACAAGTCAGTTATGAGTTTCTATTCTACCCTCATAGTTTTTTTTGAATAGTCACAATTTGTAACCACTTAAAATTACTACTTCTTTAAACAGAAAAGGACGATCCGCAGCCACAAGTGGTTTTGGCATTGGGATTGTGGATGATAAAACGAGCGCCTTGCAAATCTTCTAAATAATCAACGGTTGCACCGATTAAATATTGATAACTCATGGGGTCAACGACTAATTGTACGCCGTTGTTTTCAACACCAGAGTCGCCTTCTTTGTGTTTGTCATCAAAAGTAAAGCCGTAGGAAAACCCCGAACAGCCTCCGCCAGTGATATACACACGCAAACGCAGATTGTCGTTTTTTTCTTCTTGAATGAGGTTAGATACTTTTTTAGCGGCATTGTCGCTAAAAATAATATCTGCTTCTTCTAAGGTTTGTACTGCTTCCATATTTTTCTCCTTTATAGCAATCAAGGCAATAAGCCAATTTGCTCTAATCCTAAATTTTCATCCAATCCAAACATCAGATTCATATTTTGTATGGCTTGCCCTGAGGCACCTTTGACCAAATTATCAATCACTGACATGACAATTAATTTATTACCATCAGGCGCTTTTTGCACAGCGATTTGGCAAAAATTACTTGACTTAACGCTACGAGTCTCGGGTGCTGTTCCAGCGCCAAGCACAACAACAAAATGCTCATTTTTATAAGCGTTCTCAAACACGGATTGTACATCAGTATCGCCATCTAATAAGTCCACATAAAGTGTGGCTTGCATACCACGAATTATTGGCACTAAATGTGGCACAAAAGTTAACCCCACGCTCTCGCCTGCCAACAGCTCTAATTCTTGTTTAATTTCAGGATAATGCCGATGACCGCTCACGCCATAGGCTTTAAATGACTCACTCACCTCGCATAATAGGGTGGCCTGATTAGCACCCCGTCCTGCGCCACTCACACCTGATTTGCAATCAGCAATAATACTAGACAAATCAATCAATTTATTATCAATTAATGGCTTAAGTGCCAGCTGAATGGCAGTTGGATAACAACCGGGGTTGGCAATTAAAGTAGCATTTTTAATTTGTTCACGGTTAACCTCACATAGTCCATAAATTGCCGATGATAATAAATCATCTTGCGTATGCTCTGATCCATACCATTTTTGATACTCAGCCTTATCCTTCAGGCGAAAATCTGCCCCTAAGTCAATCACTTTAATACCTTGTTTAATAAAATCACCCGCATTTTTCATTGCCACGCCGTGTGGAGTGGCAAAAAAGATAACATCGCATTGGTTTAAAATTTCGTCATCGGGTAGCGAAAACACTAAATCGGATTGCCCCACCAAAGAGGGAAACATTTTATCCACTCGTTGTCCAGCCTCCGAACGAGAACTAATGGCAATCACTTCTACCTGTGCATGATTGTGCAATAAACGCAACAATTCAATGCCTGTATAGCCTGTGCCACCGATGATACCTACTTTTATTTTATTCATAATATTTGAAGCTGTTAAATTTAAATTCTTTTTTACCTATCTCTAAATATTTTTGTACTTGATTTTGTTCAGTCCGCACTTTTCTTTTACCCATATCCCTTTTGGTCAATGTTAACAAGACATATGAATATTTATCTTTCTCCAAAATATTTAAAAATAAATTAACAATATATTTTGAATGATCCAATTGTTTCTTCGCTGCTGAAATTGTACCTCCATCTTTAGAATTTTTCAACTCACAAAGTAACAGCCTCTTCTTGTCATGATCAACCAAAACATAATCACAGGCTTTTAGGTTTTTAATTGTTTTGACACAAGGCTTAACAGCCTTCTCTAGTTCAAAATACTCAATTACTTAATTTTCATCAAGTGAAACTAAGTGTTGTTGCTTTTCTCCAAAGATGGTTATAGCATCCTTTTCATTAACTGAGACCTTTGCATAAATATGAATAATCATCAAAAATCCACTTTTCACCCGCTTGGCGATTTTTTAAACCCAGCCTTAGCCCTGCTAGGACAAGGTTTAATAAAATCACCAATCTGGCAAAAATTGAATTTTGCTAATCATCCCTATTTATGCAAAGGTCTCAACTGTATTAAAAAATTTATTCAGTTTAACCATTAAAAGGGCTTCCGTTAACATAATTTCTGGTAATAGCTTGCAAAATTTTATTTTTATCTAAAGTGCTTTTGTCAATAGACAGTCTCCCGTTATTTAATAAATCCCTTTGTTATTGCTCAATAAAAAATTCAATATCAAATACAATATCATTCCATTTTGAGAATAATCCATACAAAGCATAAGCAATATAAGTTTTTCCCGTATTGTTGTCACCAAAAATCAAGGTTAAATCATTAACTTTGATTTCTGCCGATTTTATAGGTTTAAAATTTTCTAACTTAAATTGCATTTAATGCCCCCAGCATCTTCTCAAGATAATGAATGTTCATACCACCTTTGCGGAAAGTTTCGTCTCTCATAATGCGTGCTTGTAAAGGGATATTGGTTTTGATGCCATCAATCACCATTTCATCGAGGGCATTTTGCATTTTGATAATTGCACCCAGTCGGGTGTCGGAAAAAGTAATAAGTTTACCAACCATTGAATCGTAATGAGGCGGCACGGTATAACCGTTGTATATGTGTGAATCAACCCGCACACCTAAACCACCAGCCACATGATATTGGGTAATTTTGCCCGGTGAAGGCATAAAATTGTTAGGGTCTTCGGCATTAATACGGCATTCAACCGCATGGCCCCTGATTTTCACATCATTTTGCGTAAATGAAAGCACTTGTCCATCAGCAATGCATATTTGTTCACGCACAATATCAATACCCGTAATCATCTCAGTAACAGGGTGCTCAACTTGAATACGAGTGTTCATCTCAATAAAATAAAATTCATTGCTCTCAAATAAAAATTCAAAAGTACCAGCGCCACGATAGTTAATCGCCTTACAGGCATCGGCACAAACTTTACCAATTTTATTACGCAATTCAGGAGTGATACCAGGAGCAGGGGCTTCTTCCACTACTTTTTGATGGCGGCGTTGCATTGAGCAATCTCGCTCCCCTAAATGCACTGCGTTACCGTGCTCATCAGCCAAAATTTGGATTTCAATATGCCTAGGCGTGGTTAGGAATTTTTCCATATACACTTCTGCATTGCCAAAAAAACTTAGAGCTTCGGTCTTAGCCAACTCAATAGCAGTGAGCAAATCCGCTATTTTCTCCACCACATGCATACCCCGTCCACCACCACCACCAGAGGCTTTGATGATAATAGGCAGTCCAATTTTATTGGCAATGGCAATATTTTTATTGTCATCTGTACTAAGTCCGCCATCAGAGCCAGGCACACAAGGCACACTTGATCCTTGCATAGCCTCAATAGCGGCAACTTTATCCCCCATAACACGGATGTTTTCAGCACGAGGGCCAATAAAAATAAACCCACTTTCTTCTACTCGCTGTGCAAAATCAGCACTCTCAGATAAAAAGCCGTAGCCTGGATGAATAGCGTCAGCATGGGTTACCTCAGCCGCAGCAATCAGGGCAGGAATGTTTAAATAACTTTGTGCCGAGGAATGCGGGCCAATACAAACAGCCTCGTCCGCTAGACGCACATGCTTAAGGCTTTTATCAGCAGTTGAATACACGGCTACAGTTTTGATGCCGAGCTCTTTACACGCACGCAAAATACGCAACGCAATTTCACCACGATTGGCAATTAAAACTTTATTGATTTTATTCATTTTATAACAACTAATGTTTGTCCAAATTCAACGGCGTCACCATCACTGCACAAGATTTCAGTTACTGTGCCAGACTGATCTGCTTCAATTTGGTTCATGATTTTCATTGCTTCAACAATACAAATAGTGTCGCCTTGATTTACATGCTGTCCAACCTTAACAAATGCCTCAGAAGTTGGCGATGCCGCACCATAGAATGTACCCACCATCGGCGAAGTGATTGGATGTCCATCAACTGTTGCAGTTTCTGCTGTTTCGACAACAGCGGTTGCAGATGCTACCACAGGTGCAGGTGCAGCGACAGGTTGCACAGACGCTGCTACCACAGGTGCATTACCATAACGAGAGATACGAACTGATTCTTTGTCCTCTACAATTTCAATTTCTGCCATGCCAGACTCTTCTAGCAGTTCCATGAGTTTTTTTACTTTACGAATGTCCATTTTTTTTACCTCTTTGTTTTAGTTTGATTGAATATGTTTGAATGCTGCCTCTAGTGCAAATTCATAGCCTTGTGCACCAAAGCCTGAAATTACGCCCTGCGCAATATCTGAAAAATAAGATTGTTGACGAAATTCTTCACGCTTGTAAACATTCGACAAATGTACCTCTGTAAAGACAATACCTACTGCCAATATTGCATCACGCAGTGCAACGGAAGTATGTGTAAATGCTGCGGGGTTGATAATGATATATTTTGTGCCGTTTTTACTGGCAGCATGAATTTTATCAATCAATCCCACTTCTGAATTATCCTGATGGTGTGCCAAAGTAAAGCCTGCATCCCTTGCTAAGGCACTCAAATGTCCAGTAATATCATCCAAGGTTTGCGTGCCATATTGATCTGGCTCACGCATACCAAGCATATTTAGGTTGGGTCCATTAAGTAATAAAATGTCCATCGTTATCTAATACGACTGTGAAATAAAGGCTAATTTTACCACCAATATTGCCGATGTTAGTCGGTTTTATCGACATTTTAAGAGCTACTTTATGTTTTCTAAGTGTTGAAGAAAATCCTGTGCATTAATCTCACCGACAATACGCTGTGAGCGTTTTTCAACGCCATTTTTAAAAAATAAAATACCAGGCGGGCCAATGATATCAAAACGCACCATTAATGCTTTATCAGTCGCATCATTTGCAGTTACATCTGCTTGCAAGGCAATAACATTGCGCATTTTATTAACCACATTGGCATCGGAAAATACAAACCGCTCCAGCTCTTTACAAGTAATACACCAATCTGCATAAAAATCCAGCATTACCACTTGATTATTTCTCTGTGCTTGCACCAGTATCTGGTCTAAATCAGCACCTGATTTTATTTTTTCAAAAGCAATATGTACTTTTTCTACTTGAGCATTTGAGCCATAGCCAGCCAGTGGCGCCAACATATCGCCACCGCCACGAGCAACCAGCCCCCATAATAGAACACCGTACATCAGTATCAATAGCCCAATTCCCTTAAAGATGCGTTGCCATGGGGTTGGCGTGTTGGTAATTGAATTCAGCACACCCATTGCAATTGGCGAGAAAGTGAAGAGTGATGCCCATAATACCAATGAGGTAAATGGCGAAATAATACGGTCTAGCAGCCAAATTGCTACAGCTAACATTAAGACACCAAATACATATTTGACTTTACCCATCCAGCCGCCTGCTTTAGGCAGTTTGCTCACACCAGCACCTACTGCCAGTAGTGGTACGCCCATACCCAAACTCATCACAAACAAGGACAAACCGCCGAGCAGTGCATCGCCCGTTTGACCAATATAAATCAGCGCACCTGCCAATGGCGGTGCAACGCAAGGTCCTACAATCAATGCTGATAAAAAGCCCATAATTGCCACACCAATCAAATGTCCGCTTTCTTGATTGTTACTAATACTGGTGATTTTGCTTTGTAAACTAGAGGGCAATTGAATATCATAATAACCAAACATTGAAAATGCTAAAGCCACAAAAATCAAACTAAACACCACCAACACCCAAGGCGTTTGGAATAATACTTGTAAGTTTTCTCCAAAATACCCCGCCAATACCCCAGCCATCGCATAAGTTGTGCTCATGGCCAGCACAAATACAATAGACATAATCAGTGCTTTTTTGGTGCTAACCTCGCCTTTTTGACCCACAATAATACCTGATAAAATCGGTATCATCGGGAACACACAAGGCGTTAGTGCAAGCAACAATCCAAAGCCGAAGAAGCTCGCCAACACCCACAAAATATCGTCTTGTTGCAACAAGGCAGTAATTTTGTCAGTTTCATTGAGTGGCTCATTATTAGTTTGGCTTGGTACTGGCTTCGCCTGCACCTTGATTGGCTCAGCCACTGCACTCATATTTGCTTCAGGCAAGGCAATATCGGTGGTTTTTTCCAGTGGCGGATAGCACACGCCACCTAACCAACAGCCCTGATATTTAACGCTAACAGTAACGCTTTGAGCGTCCACCTCAGTAAGTAAAATGTCTACTTCTAATAGTCCTTTGTGAACCTCCACTTTACCAAAAAACTCATCGTCCTTGATTTTGCCTTTAGGAAAGGCAAAATCGATAAATTTTGCCCCTTTAATGTCAATCGCAAGTTTGTCATGATAAAGGTAGTATTCTGGGTGTATATTCCAGCTCGCACGCAAGGTATTGGCATCAACTGCCACCACTGAAAAAGCAAACGCCTCATCGGCAGGTATCGGCTCGTCAGAAATTGACGCCGCCTTATCAGCCATTGATTGCATACTAGACTTAGCCTTAGAGAACATATTCAGTGCACCATCAACCAATGATACTTTTTGCCTACCGTCAATATTCAACGACACTGATTTGGTAATCGGCGGATAACACACTCCTAAATCTGCACACCCCTGAAACCCTACCTTTAATACAATAGACTTTGCCTCGCCTGAAAGCACAGGAATCGCAACCAATAAATTATCACGATAAGTACCTACCTTACCAAAAAACTCATCATTTTTGATTTTCGCAATAGGGAAATCTGCCTCCCCCAAACGAACAGAATGATCCGAGGAAATTTTGATTTTTTCTTTATAAAGATAATAACCCTTGGCAATATCCCAACTGAGTAAAACCTTACCATCAACCACCTTAGCTTGGAATGCAAACGCCTTGTCAGCAGGCAATAATTCGTCCGCCGCTTGCGTTAATGGCAAAAATAGTAGTAAAAATAAAGGTAATAAAAATCGCTTCATGTGTTTTCCTCTCAATGTTTCAATATATATTCCTATTGTGTTGCACACTTATGTTATCACAAAAAACAAATTATTTAATATTAATATCAACACCCTGTTTCAGCAGTTGCACCCAATCTTTTGGCGTGGTTTGCTTGCCTTTATTATGCTCAATTTTTGTAACGGCTTAACAAACTTGGACACAAAAATAGCTTCATAATACAAAGAGACCTTTGCAATAAACCCACCAATTCAATAAAAAATTTTAACTTGTTAGATTCTGGAGGTTTTACTGCCATAACCAACAAGAACTAAATAAACCAAAGTGTCACGCTACGCTTAATCCTTGATACAACGAACGCTATAGCCGTTAGTGCGATTATTACTGTTAAAATTAGCATTGGGGAAAGGGTTGACTAATTATAAGTTTATCTTATTGACCTTAAAATTAGCACGCTGATTTAAAATCAATATCACCGATAAATTAAGGCGTTGTGCTAATGCGGTGGCTTTTTTGCTGCCCATTGCCATCATTGCGGTGGCGTAGGCATCTGCTACCATGGTCTGAGGGTGGATAACGCTCACTGATGCCAAATCACTGCTCGCAGGCAGCCCAGTGTTTGGATTAAGAATGTGCATATAGCGTGTGCCTTGCCAGATAAAATAATTGCGATAATTGCCTGAGGTGGCAACCGATTGGTCGTGGAGTTTGAGGGTAATGGGTATGGCATTTACTTTGTTGTCGGGCTGTTCGATGCCCAGCATCCATGCTTTGGCGTGGTTATTACCTAGGACACGCACTTCGCCGCCAATCTCTACCAGATAGTTTTTGGCGTTGAGTAGTTTGGCGATTTCATCAACAGCGTAGCCTTTGGCAATGGCGGATAAGTCAAGGCGAATATCCCTGGTTTTTTTAACAAACTTATCGGTTCCGTCTTTGAGTATTAAATGACGGATAGAGCTGTTATGCAGTGCTTTTTGCACTTGATGGTGGCTAGGTTTTTGCGTGGTTTTATTCACACCAAAGCCCCATATATTAACCAAATGTCCGATACCTGGGTCAAAATAACCGTGAGTTTGTTGGTGGATTTCTTTGGATTTTTTTAGCACATAAAACAACGCATCAGATACGGCTATCCATTGCTGATTGGGCTGTTTATTGAGTAGAGATAATTCAGATGTTGATTCCCAAGTGGAAAATATTTGGTTAATTACCGTTAATCTATCCTCGATGATTTGCTGAGAAATAGTACTGTCACCAATGACTTTTACCGTCCACGAAGTGCCCATGGTGGAGCCAGAGAAGGCACTTGTTTGCGTGTGTTCTCCACACCCACTAAGCAGCAAAAAGGTGAGGATGATAAGGTATAATTTTGTTATGTTTCGATTCATATTTCTTTTTATATTCACTGTAACGGCGCTTTCAAGCATTGCCAACACCAAGAATGATACCCTGAGTACTGAGAATGCACAAAGCTTTGAGGCGTTTTTGGACGATATTCGCACCAAGGCGCATGTGCAAGGTGTATCAAAAGCAACACTTGACCGTGCTTTTATCGGGCTAACGCTCAATCCAAAAGTCATCAAATATGATCGCAATCAGGCAGAGTTTAGTCTAAACTTTTGGCGTTATATTACCTCAAGAGTAAGTAACAATCGCCTAGAAAAAGGCAAGATTAAACTCAAGGAAAACCAAATATTACTAGACACTGTTTACCAAAAATACGGCGTGCCGCCCTCGGTTTTGGTGGCATTTTGGGGACTAGAAACCAACTATGGTAGACATGTGGGCAAGATGAATCTGGTGCGCTCACTGGCAACACTGAGTTTTGATTTGCGTAGGCGTGCATTTTTTACCCGTGAATTATTGGCGTTGCTTAAATTAATTGATGAGGGCAAACTACCGCACGATATAGAGGGGTCTTGGGCAGGGGCGATGGGCAACACGCAGTTTATGCCCAGCAATGTTGCGGCTTATGCCATAGATGCAGACAACGATGGCAAATTGGATTTATGGGGCAGTAAGGCGGATATTTTCCACTCAAGCTCTCATTTCTTGAAGCGCATTGGCTGGCGCAGAGGTGAAAAATGGGGGCATGAAGTAGTCATACCACCTGATTTTGACCCTACTTCAGCAACTTTAAAAATTAAAAAATCAATTAAAAAATGGCAAGAAGCAGGGGTTCGCAATACAAAGGGCGAAGATTTGCCTATATCGTCACTCAAAGCATCGTTGATTTTACCAATGGGGTTTGAAGGTCCTGCGTTTTTGGTGTATCGTAATTTTCACGCCATTCTTAGGTGGAATCGCTCTCTCTTGTATGCTTTATCTGTTGGCCATTTGTCTGATAAATTATTGAACAATCAAACCTTGGTGGCTGAACCGATTACTGAGCCGTCACTAAACCGAGATAATGTTATTTTTATTCAAACCACGCTTAATAATTTGGGGTTTGATACAGGCCAGCCTGACGGTATTTCAGGTCCGAAAACACGCCATGCAACACGCCAATTCCAACAATCTGTGGGGCTTCCAGTGGATGGCTATGTAGGCTATCAACTGCTCCAACAACTTAAAACACCCTAATGGATATTGAGACTTATTTGGGCTTTGATGTGGGCACAAAGCGCACTGGCGTTGCTATTGCTAACAGTCTAACACACACAGCCAGTGGTATTGGTGTGGTTGAAAACAACAAAGATGGCTCTACCAATTTTGCTGGCTTTGATGAGGTTATCAATGCACATAATGTGCATTTATTTGTGCTTGGCCTGCCACTTGATAAAGACGGTAAAGCACAAGAAATGACCTTTATTGCTAAATCATTTGGGTGCAAACTCACCAACAGGTACAACATTAAATGTGTGTTTATTGATGAGTATTTGTCCTCATTTGATGCCAAAAAACAATTAAAATATGACCATTATCATCCAAACGCAAAGCGTGGCGATGTTGATAAAAAATCATCACAGTTAATATTACAAACATGGCTCAATGAAAAAAGATTTGATTAGTAATGATATTCAGCTGGATTCTTCTGGCAAGCTAATCCATTTATTAGGACTTAAAGGTCTTTCTAAAAATCATTTAACACATATTTTGGATGTTGCCGATAGTCTAATTGACAACCAAGGCAATCTCAAAAAATCTAAAGCGCTGGACGATATGAGTGTGGCGAATTTGTTTTTTGAGCCATCAACCCGCACCCGAAACACTTTTGAAATTGCCGCTATGCGCAGTAGTGCCAATGTGATTAATGTGGACCTTGCCAATTCAGCCCTGAAGAAAAACGAGGATTTGCTTGATACCATGCGCACGCTTCAAGCCATGCAAATCGATATGTTTGTTATTCGCCACAAACAAAGTGCTTTGCCGCATTATGTGGCTGAAAATATTGATAATGTCTCTATCCTAAATGCTGGCGATGGCATTAACGCACACCCAACGCAAGCGTTATTAGATATGCTTACTATTCGCCAACACAAGAAAAGTTTCGAGAATCTCTCAGTGGCAATTGTGGGCGATATTGTGCATTCACGCGTAGCACACTCTAACATCCAAGCGCTCAAAACCTTAGGCACAACTGATGTCCGCTTAGTAGCGCCAGCAGGACTACAATATAATGATGACAGTTGCAGCTTACGGCGTGTTGATGATATTGAAATGGGGATTAAAAATTGTGATGTAGTGATAGCGCTGCGCCTGCAAAAAGAACGCATGTTAGAGGCTGATATTCCTAACGAGCAAGAATATTTTGATAATTATGGGCTAACGCCTGAACGCCTAGCACTGGCCAAGCCCGATGCCATTGTTATGCACCCTGGGCCGATTAATCGTGGGGTTGAGATTGATTCGTCTGTTGCTGATAGCAATCAGTCTGCTATCCTTCAGCAAGTTACCAACGGTATCGCTGTGCGTATGGCGATAATGGAAATCCTTGCTGGGAAATCATAAAATATGAAAAACTTAATCGACTACGATGAATTCAAAAACACCCTACATCACTTAAATACTGATGACACGATTGCCGGTGCGCATGGTATTTTGTGTGGTTTTTCCTGTGTTAAGCCCGACCTTTCTCTGGACGATTGGCTGAACGAAGTGCTAGTGAGCGTTGATTTTGACAACCTTAATGAAAAATCTGCCCACCAACAACTGGCACAAATCTACAACAACACGCTATCACAACTTGGCGATGAAACACTTAACTTTCAACTATTAATCGCTGATGAAAATTGCAAACTTGCAGAACAAGCCGATACGCTTATTCAGTGGTGTCAGGGATTTTTACTTGGACTGGGACTAAAAAAAATCTCCACCAACGATGAAGATGTGCTGGAAATGATTAAAGATTTTAGCGAAATATCCAAACTTGATATTGGCGTATTAGACAGCGAACAAAACGCACAGGACTTAAATGAAATTATCGAATTTGTGCGTATGGGTACTTTACTTATTCAAGAAACCCTACAGCCCTCTAAGCAAGACTACATCTCACCAGACACCCTTCATTAAGCCTAATTGGCGCAATATATTGGTGTATTAGATACTACGCTTTAGAAGCCTTCTAAAGCGATGGTGTTGCAAAATACTTATAATTTGCTATCATAGAAGCACAATACAATAAGTATTTGAAACGAAAAAGGAGGTAGCCGTCTAACTTAAACTTGGGGAGAATAAAAACAAACGACTACCTATTAGAGAATCACAAAACCTCTTAAATCAGAGAAGTAATTGTCTAAATATTATTATATCATTATAAAATAATACAATAATAAAGTTTTATAGATTTATTTGGTGTTTATAAAGTTAATGAATAGACAAAAAAAACCCCTGCCAAGGCAGGGGTAAAGAGGAAACTAGTATGCCACCATTTTTATCTCTTGAGGAGAGGATAAATTCTTGGGGGAGAATGGTGACATACAAAAATTATATCATAGTTTTATTATATAAATAAATTATAATATACTTTTCTGACGCCAAGAAAATCAATTGTTACTTGTAAGAGGCCGAACCTCTTACATAAGTTTTTCAAATCCAAAAAAAACCTGCATAAGGCACAGGCTTTTAAAAATATGGTGGCCACACCTAG
>NZ_FXLV01000014.1 GCF_900180345.1 Bathymodiolus heckerae thiotrophic gill symbiont | reverse complement strand
TTCAATTTTTGCCAGATTGGTGATTTTCTTAAACCTTGTCCTAGCAGGGCTAAGGCTGGGTTTAAAAAATTGCCAAGCGGGTGAAAAGTGGATTTTTGATGATTATTCATATTTATGCAAAGGTCTCAAAAATAGACAAAATGAGCGCTATAAAGTTCCGTTTGAGAGAATAAAAGAAGTGGTTGAATATTATGCAGGAGTGAAAAAAGAAGATATGGAAGACTTGAGACAAATGTTTTTAGCTAAGTGGACACCTGAAAAAGTTAAAAATATGACTTTGAAAGAATATACGAACATCGGCAAAGGCAGAGATGATTTTACTTTTTGGCTAGAAAATAAAATGGAGCTAGTATTGAGTATTTGGGGCGGCTCATCTTATAAATTTGGTATTTACGAGAGGCATCCAGATAGTGAAGATAATTTTAAAGAAGAATCGAAAAGAAAAACTGATGGCACATACGCTTGGTTGGGAAAATATGGGGATTCAAGAGAGGCAGTCTTTAGTAAGGTTAAAGAAATAATTTTAAAAATAATTGAAAACGCAAAAAATAAACAGTTTGATTTAATTGATGATATTGATTTAGGCGATGCTTATAAATGGGCTATTGCTTATCATTTTTCACCAAAAGAATCTTTATTGGGAATTGCTAGTGGCGATGCTTATAAATATTTTTCAAGAAAATATTTCAATGGAGAAATAAAAAAAATATCACAAATTCAGGAAGCGTTAATAAAGCTAAAATTAGACGATACAAGTTTTCATGATTATGAAAAACAATTATGGAATGAATATGCAAAAAATAAAAAGGACTCAAGAGACAATCAGGATGGTGATATGAAATCAGAATGTAAAATTATGAACGCACCGCTAAACCAAATTTTATACGGACCACCCGGAACGGGGAAAACTTATTCAACAGTTCGTAAGGCGTTAGAAATTTTAAAGGCAACTAAGGAACAAAAACAAAAAATTATAAGTATTAGAAAATTAAAAAAAGAGTTTGGCTCACAAGTTGAGTTTGTAACCTTTCATCAAAGCTTTAGTTATGAGGATTTTGTAGAGGGATTAAAAGCAAATAGCGATGATGGAGAATTATCTTACAATATTGAAAATGGGATTTTTAAACAAATTTGTGAGAATGCTCAAAATAATTTAGATAATGCTGTACAAAATAACGCCAACCAAACAGACATTAAATTGCTTTTAAATGATTTTGCCAATTATGTTGAAAATGAGGATGCACAAGGTAAACAAATATTATTAGCAAAAAAATCAGATGGATTTCGGGGAGATACTTATTTTGGAAATATATTGAGAAAAAATGATGATAGCTTTAAATCATTTCAAACCGCTGGTAGCGTTGCTAGTCAAAATTTAACAGAAAAAATAATAATAAGGGATTATCAAAGTTTTTATGATGGAAATATAAAAAGCTATAAAGAAATCAAACCAATGTATAAATCTAAAACAAGTTATCATAGTAATGCTATTTATTATTATCAATTCTTTGAAAGAATAAAAGAATTTCAAGATGGGAAATTTGAACAAGTAGCAAGTTACTTTATTGGTAGTAATGAGACTATTAAAAAAGATTATGTTCTAATTATTGATGAAATAAACCGAGGTAATATCTCACGGATTTTTGGCGAATTGATAACCTTAATTGAACCGAGTAAACGAGCGGGAGCAGAGGAAACTATTAGCGTTAAATTGCCTTATTCAAAAGATAAAGAAGAAGATTTTTCTGTGCCAAATAATCTTTATATTATCGGCACGATGAATACCGCTGATAGAAGTTTAACTTTAATGGATACCGCTTTACGCAGAAGATTTGATTTTATAGAAATGATGCCTGATGCTGATTTAGTTAATGGTAATTTTGATGGGATTGATGTTAAGAAAATATTGGAACTTATCAATCAACGCATTGAAGTTTTATACGACCGTGAGCATTTAATCGGGCATTCATTTTTAATGAACATTAATAGTTTAGATGAATTAAGAAATGCCTTTAAAAATAAAATCTTGCCATTATTAGAAGAATATTTTTATGATGATTTTGAGAAAATACGCCAAGTATTGAATGATAAAGATGGTAATTTTTATAAAAAAATCACTATTGATAAAAAATTGTTTTCGGGGATGGAAGTGGATGTTGAAAATAAAGCCGTTTACCGAAAACAAAATATAGATGCGTTAGAATCTCAAGCATTTATTAGTATTTATCAACCAAACAACACAGATGGGCAAGAATAACTCAACTTTTACAATAATTGCGGGGGTTAATGGCTCTGGTAAAAGCACTTTTGCCCTTGATTATTTTAAAAATACAGACACTATTTTTATTAATGCGGACTCTATTGCCATGGCACTTTCGCCCAGTAATCCTGATTTATCACAGTTTCGTGCTGGGAAATTAATGTTAAATGAGATTAAACGCCGTATTAAAAACAAACACAGTTTTTCTGTTGAAACCACGCTAGCTAGTAAAAATTATCTTAAAGAGACCTTTGCATAAATATGAATAATCATCAAAAATCCACTTTTCACCCGCTTGGCGATTTTTTAAACCCAGCCTTAGCCCTGCTAGGACAAGGTTTAATAAAATCACCAATCTGGCAAAAATTGAATTTTGCTAATCATCCCTATTTATGCAAAGGTCTCTTAAAGTGATTAAAAAATTAAAACAAGATAATTGGGCGGTTGAAATGATTTATTTGTATTTGCCGAGCGTGGATTTATCGATCCAGAGAGTGGCAGAAAGAGTTAAAAACGGTGGACATAATATTAAAACAGCCGATATAAAAAGAAGATACAGCTGAAGCCTTAAAAATTTAGTGAATGATTATTTTGAGATTGTGGATGAGATAACTTGTTTCGATAATTCTGATAATAGAAATTTGGTTTTTAAGAAAAATCACAATAATATAGTTGCTAATAATCAAAAAATATACAGTAATGTTTTGGAATATAAAAAATGCTAGATGAAAAAAAAATATTAGAGTCCTTTGATAAAAGCGTGAATAAAGCCTTAGCAATCAAAAAGGCATTAGGACATTATGCGGTAGTTTGGGACGATAAAACACAAGCGGTCAAACGCATTGAAGCCAAAGATTTGCCCGAATATCAGTATAAAGAAGAATGATGCAATCTTTAGTTGTTCGTGAATGGGGTGAAATTCATTTAAGTAAAAGCGATAATAAAATGGATGAAGAAAATACCATTGATAGGATTTTTGTTAATTCATCCGCTTTTAAATCATTGGCAAAATTAGCGGAATCCGATGATAAACAATATCGGTTTTTAAAATTTAAAAAATCAACGGTTTTAAAGGTTCAAAACTTTGTGGGCGTGATCACAACGCCCGATGGCACGCAGATTGAGATTTTACCCAAAATCAATAAAAATAAAGATTCAGACGAAGAAACGGCTAAAAAGAGCCGTATTATTTTAACGAAAATGCTCAAAGTGGTTAATAATTTAGAACTTTTAGAAAGCACCAAAGCCGATGTTCAGATCAAAAACCAGCCTTTGCTTGAGGTTTTAATCACTTTGTTTTTAGCGTGTGCTGATGAAATTATTAAAAAAGGTATCCGCAAAGATTATCACCGAATTGACGAACAAGAAAAATTTCTAAAAGGGCAATTACAAACCCACAAACAACTTAACGAACCACCTCATAAACAACATTTATTCCATATCGAATATGATATTTTCTCGCCTAATCGCCCAGAAAATCGTTTGATACATTCAGCACTTTTACAAGTTTTAAAGTGGAGCAAAACCAATCAAAACCAAAAGCTCGCCAAGCATTGCTTGTCTTTGTTTGACGGCGTACCGCACTCAGATAATTATAAAAATGATTTTGCAAAATGGTCTAAAAATCGTGATATGAATTATTATAAGGAAGTTTTACCGTGGTTAAAATTGGTTTTAAATCAACAAAGCCCCTTTACTTTAAAAGACAAAAATGCAGGTATTTCGTTTTTAATCCCGATGGAAAAATTATTTGAAAAATATGTAGCGAAAATGTTACACAAAAAATTATCCCCAAAAGGTTATAGCATAAAAACAGAACCCAAAAAATATTTAACAATGAACCCAGACGCATTTCAAATGAAGCCCGATATTGCCGTTTGTAAAGATGATAAAATTGTGCGTATTTTGGATACTAAATGGAAGTTGATTGATGAGAATGCTACTTATTGTAACGGTAATAATGATAAGAAAAAAGACATTAGTCAAAGCGATGTTTACCAACTTTTTGCTTATGGCAAAAAATATAACATTAAGAAAGTGGTGTTAATTTACCCTAAGTGGGATAAATTTAGCAAGTCTTTTAGTTATCGACTAGAGGATGAATTAATGTTAAAAATTGATCCTTTTGATGTTGAGGCATCATTGAATGCATAAGTTTTCAGTAGCGCCGATGATGGATTGGACCGATAGACATTGTCGGGTTTTTCATCGATTGTTGTCAAAAGAAGTGCAGCTTTGGACAGAGATGATTACGACCAAGGCGATTATTTATGGGGATAAAAATCGGTTGCTGGATTTTGATGCAGTAGAGCGTCCGTTGGTATTACAATTAGGTGGTAGCGAGCCAGATGAGATGGCGCAGTGTGCTAAGATGGCGCAAGATTGGGGTTATGATGAGGTGAATATTAATGTGGGTTGCCCATCGGATAGGGTGCAATCTGGGCGTTTTGGGGCGTGCTTGATGCAAACGCCTGAAATCGTGGCAGATTGTGTGGATGCGATGCGCCAAGCTAGCGATATTTCTGTGAGTGTGAAATCACGCATTGGTGTGGATGATATGGACAGCTACGATGAGTTGGTGGATTTTGTTGCTCAAGTGGAAAAGGCGGGCTGTGATAGTTTTGTCATTCATGCGCGAAAGGCGTGGCTAAAGGGACTAAGTCCAAAGGAAAATCGTAGTGTGCCGCCGCTGAATTATGACTGGGTGTATCAAATTAAGCGGGATTTTCCACAGCTAAATATCGGTATCAATGGTGGTATTACCAGCATTGAAAGCTCACAACAGCATTTAGAGTATGTAGATAGCGTGATGCTTGGCAGGGCGGCGTATCATCAGCCGTATTTGTTGAGCGAGGTGGATTCGATGATTTATCAAAAAACGGTTAAAAAAAATAGCACGCTATCGCGTGAACAAGTATTATTACGCTTTATTGATTATATGAAAACTCAGAACAATCAAGGCGTGCCAATTCGCTCAATGACTAGGCATATTTTAGGACTGTATCATGCGCAGCCGAATGCCAAAAAATTTAGGCAATTATTGAGTGGTAAGGTGGTTGAATTGACGCATTTGTATCAGTGGTTGGATTTTTTGGACTCAGGGAGGCAAGTCTAAATGGCTGACGAGAATTTTTTAGCAAGTATTGATATTGGTAGCAGCAAGATTGTGATTTTTCTTGCAGAAGAGAAGAACGGTAAATTGGAAATTTTTGGTCATGCACGAGGCAGTTCTGCTGGCATTAATAAGGGCGAAATAATTGATATTGAAGAAGTTGCAGCGGCCATCAAGAGGGTTAAGAAGAAGGCTATTTTAAGTTGTGATACTAAGTTTGACAATGTGAGTGTTAATATTTCAGACCCAAATCTTACCGTGATTAACGCCTCACCTAATATACACATATCAGGCAAGGTTAAGCAGAGCGATGTGAATACGGTGGTACAGACTGCTCAGTCAAAAATACCGCCGAATCAACAACTCATCAGCAAAGTAACGCAGTGTTGCACGCTGGATAAAGACCCTGTTACTAACCAAGGTATTATCGTCAAACAGCCGATTGGCGAAAAAGCACAAAACTTAGAGATTAGTATGCACATTGTTACTGCTTCTAATCAATGTGTGGAAGAGATTGACAATAGCCTTAAGCAGAGTGAGCTAGGTTTGTTTAATATCGTGCCCAATTCAATGGCAAGTAGTGAGCCTTATTTGACCAAAGACGAGAAAGACAAAGGCGTTTGTTTGGTGGATATTGGCTCAGGGGTGACGGATTTTTCTGTGTTTAACAAGGAGGGAATTCTTTACAGTAGCTCAGTTCCAAGTGGTGCAGGGCAAGCAACCAGAGATATTATGGATGCGTTTAACACTTCTTTTGAGGAGGCAGAACGCTTAAAGATAGAATATGGGTGGGTGCAAGCTAAGGCAATTACAGAGGATAAACTGATTTCATTTAAGCAAATAGACGATTCGAATTATTATTATCTGTCTTACGAATCACTGACTGAGGTAATCGAGGATTTTTATTTAGAATTATTTTCATTAATTAGAACAAAATTAAAACAACAAAATTTATATCGTTCATTGAATGCAGGCTTTGTTTTGGTTGGCGGTGGTGCAAAAATCAAGGGTTGTGATATATTGATGCGTGGTTGTTTTAAAAAGAAAGCTAAAATAGGGCGTGTAAATACCGATTTGATTGGTGTGAATATTTCTGTAGTTTCTTCAAACGATGATTTATTAGCGCCAGAGTATGCTTGCGCCTTGGGTTTGTTGCTGTTTAAGCCTGATAAATTTGATTCTGAACAACAATTAAGCAATGCGAAAGGTATCTTTGGTAAAATCAAAAGACAAAGGGCACGATTTTCAATATAGGATGTAAACCTCACTAATACAATGATCAAACAAAGAACAATAAAAAAAGCGGTTAAAGCGCGCGGCGTTGGTATTCATAGCGGCGCAATGATTAATATGACACTGATTCCTGCGAAGCCCGATCACGGCGTGGTTTTTAAACGAATGGATGTGGGTGGCAAGTTGGTTAGAGCGCATAATGCTTTTGTAAACGAGGTGATTTTATCAACCAGTATTGAAAATCAAGGCGTTAAGATTTCAACTGTTGAGCATTTAATGAGTGCGTTTTCAGCATTGGGTATCGATAATGTATTGGTAGAATTGGACTCATTTGAAGTGCCAATTATGGACGGTTCGTCAGCGCCATTTATTTTTTTGGTGCAGTCAGCGGGCATCGAAGAGCAGAAAGAGGCTAAAAAATTCTTTGTTATTAAAGACACCATCCGTGTAGAAAACAACGACTCTTGGGCACAAGTATCGCCTTATGAAGGCTTTAAAGTAACACTTGAGATTGATTTTGAGCACAAAAAAGTCAAGGAAAGTGGGCAAAAACTCAGCATTGACTTTGCCCAAAAATCTTATCTTAAGGAGGTTTCCAGAGCCAGAACTTTTGGCTATATGCGTGATGTAAAAAGACTGCAAGAGAATAATCTAGCCTTAGGTGCAAGTATGGATAATGCCATTGCTCTGAGCGATGACGATGTGTTAAATGAAGATGGTATGCGCTATGAAAACGAATTTGTTAAGCATAAAATTTTGGATATTGTTGGTGATTTATATCTCTTGGGTTCAAACTTAATCGGACATTATGAAGGTTACAAAACGGGTCATTTGCTTAATGATCAGTTGTTATCAGTCATTCTTGACAGGCCAGAGACTTGGTCGATTGAGACATTTGAAACTGAAAAGTCCCCCATTCAATTTTATTCTGAAGATTGGCAAAAATCCTTATAATAGTGGCTTTATATTGGCACTTCGTTAGGTATAATTATTAGGTTTTTTACGCTTAACTGAAATATAATGAAATTAAATGGCGCTCAAATATTGGTGAATTGCCTTCAAAGCGAAGGTATAGACCACATCTTTGGCTATCCTGGTGGTGCAGTTTTGCACATTTACGATGCACTGAATGCGTGCGATAAGATTAAGCATATTCTTGTTCGCCATGAACAGGGTGCTGTGCACGGCGCAGATGGTTATGCTCGTGTTAGTGGTAAGTGTGGCGTGGCGCTTGTTACCTCAGGACCAGGGCTTACCAACGCAGTAACAGGCATTGCCACGGCGTATATGGATTCTATTCCAATGGTGGTGATTTCGGGTCAAGTGTCCTCTGCAGTGATTGGTAATGATGCTTTTCAAGAGGTTGATGCGGTCGGTATCACGCGCTCGTGTGTTAAGCATAATTTTTTGGTAACCGACATTAATGATTTAGTGAATGTTGTTAAAAAAGCCTTTCATATTGCCACTACAGGTCGGCCTGGCCCTGTACTTATTGATATTACTAAAGATACAACTATTGCTAAGATAGAGTTTTCTGGCTATCCTAAGTCAATCAATATGCGTTCGTATCAGCCTGAGATAAAAATTAAAACAACTCAAATCACTAAGGCAGTTGCGTTAATCGTTCAAGCAAAAAAACCGATTATTTATTCAGGTGGCGGCAGTGTGATTGGTAATGCTGACAAAATACTGCGTGTATTTACTCGGCATACAGGTTTTCCAATTACCCAAACTTTAATGGGATTGGGTGCTTACCCTGCCAGCGATAAACAAGCACTGGGCATGTTAGGTATGCACGGCACTTATGAGTCCAATATGGCAATGCATGATTCTGATTGTATTATTGCTGTGGGTGCGCGTTTTGATGACCGTATTACGGGTAATTTAGATAAATTTTGCCCTTATGCAAAAATTATTCACATTGATATTGACCCCTCTTCTGTAGGCAAAACTGTAGGCGTTAATGTGTCAATTATCGGGCAAGTTAATGATGCCTTGAGTGCGTTAATGCAGGCGTTAAAAGGCAAGCAGCTGGCTGATATTAGCCAATGGTGGGCGCAAATTGAGACATGGCGTAGTGTTGATTCTATGGCATATAAAACCAAAGCAGGCGTGATTAAGCCACAAAGCGTGATTGAGGCTTTGTATGAAGTAACCAAAGGCGAGGCGATTGTTACCAGTGATGTTGGTCAGCACCAAATGTGGGCGGCACAATACTACCTATTTGACAAGCCACGCCGTTGGATCAATTCTGGCGGTTTAGGCACTATGGGCTTTGGATTGCCTGCAGCGATGGGTGCAAAATTAGCAGCACCTGAGATGGATGTTGCTTGCGTGACGGGTGAGGGCAGTATTCAGATGATGTTACAAGAGCTTTCAACTATGTTGCAGTACGACACTCCAGTCAAAATTATTAATTTGAATAATGGTTATTTGGGCATGGTGCGCCAATGGCAAGAGTTTTTTTATGACAAGCGTTACTCAATGTCGTATATGGATGCACTGCCAGATTTTGTTAAATTGGCAGAAAGTTATGGGCATATAGGCATTAAAGTTGAAAAGGAAGCGGATTTAAAGCCTGCATTAATTGAGGCATTCAAGCAAAAAAATAGAACGGTGTTTTTGGATATTTTGATCGACCCTAGTGAAAATGTATTTCCAATGATTCCAGCAGGGGCAGGGCATCACGAGATGTTATTAGCAGGTCGTGATGATATGGCATCCACCAATGATGAGGGGCTAAATCTAGTTTAGGAGTAAGCATTATGAGACATATTATTTCATTACAATTAGAAAACGAATCTGGTGCATTGTCAAGAGTAGCGGGCTTATTTTCAGCACGAGGGTTTAATATTGAATCCTTGACTGTAGCCCCTACGAATGATGAAACCTTGTCACGCATGACGATTGTAAGTATTGGCGATGATGATATTGTTGAGCAAATTGTGAAGCAATTGGACAAGCTTATTGATGTGGTGCGAGTAACCAATTTAACAGCAACAGGGCATATTGAGCGAGAGTTGGCGTTGGTGAAAATTGATGTTAGTCCAAATTCTCAAGCCGAGATAGACAAACATATTGACGAATACGGTGGCAAGATAGTGGGTGTAAGTGAGGATACTTACACAGTTGAAGTGGCTGGAAAAAGCCAGCGAGTAGATGATTTTTTAGTATCGATTGATGCGAGTAAAATTTTAGAAGTTTCTAGAACAGGCGTTACTGGCGTTTGTCAGAAAAGAGAATATTAAATATACAATTAAAATAAAGAGGAAAAAATGAATAGATATTACGATAAAGATACAGACTTAAATATTATTAAAGGCATGAAAGTGGCAATTGTTGGTTATGGCTCTCAGGGTTATGCGCACGCAAATAATTTAAAAGATTCAGGTGTTGAAGTGGTGGTTGCTTTAAGAGAGGGCTCAGCATCAGCTGTAAAAGCGAGCGACTCTGGGCTTAGTGTGAAATCAGTTGAAGACGCAACAGCGTGGGCAGATTTGGTTATGGTGCTAGCACCAGATGAGTTTCAAGCGCAAATTTACGCAGATAACATTGAGCCAAACCTCAAACAGGGCGCTACACTTGCATTTGCACACGGTTTAAATATCCATTTTGAAATGATTAAGCCAAGAGCAGATTTGAATGTGATTATGATTGCCCCGAAAGCACCAGGTCATACAGTGCGCTCAGAGTTTGTTAAAGGTGGCGGTATTCCTGACTTAATCGCCGTACAGCAAGATGTATCAGGCAACGCAAAAGACATCGCATTGTCTTATGCATCAGCGATTGGTGGTGGGCGCACTGGTATTTTAGAGACTTCATTTAGAGAAGAAACGGAAACCGATTTATTTGGCGAGCAAGCGGTATTATGTGGCGGCACAACGGCATTGGTACAAGCAGGTTTTGAAACTTTGGTTGAGGCAGGTTACGAGCCAGAAATGGCGTATTTTGAGTGTTTGCACGAGCTTAAATTGATTGTTGATTTGATGTATGAAGGCGGTATTGCCAATATGCGTTATTCTATCTCAAACACAGCGGAATACGGTGATGTAACCCGTGGACCTCGTATCATTACTGCAGAAACCAAGTTAGAGATGAAGAAAATATTGAGCGAAATTCAAGACGGCTCATTTGCCAAAGAGTTTGTAGCCAATGTGGGCGAACTCCCTGATCGCCGTGAAGTACAGCGAGCGCATCAAATTGAACAAATCGGCGAATCGCTGCGCTCAATGATGCCATGGATTGCTAAGAATAAAATTATTGACCAAAGTAAAAATTAAAAAAAACGGCATTAAGCGCCCAACCTAGTTGGGCGTTTTTATTTCTAGGGCACTATAATTAAACAAATGAAAACTAATAAAATAAAAAGAGGGGTTTACTTGTTGCCTAATGTTTTAACAACATTTGGGCTGTTTGCTGGTTTTTTCTCCATTATTTTGGCGACTCAAGGGCAGTATGCAGAGTCTGCTATTGCTATTTTTGTGGCAATGGTATGGGACGGTTTGGATGGGCGTGTGGCACGACTGACTAATACCCAAAGTGCGTTTGGTGAGCAATATGATTCTATGGCAGATATGGTTTCATTTGGTGTAGCGCCTGCTTTGTTGATATATTTTTGGCAACTTTCAGAGATGGAGCAGATTGGTTGGATTGGTGCATTTGTTTATACAGCTGCTAGTGCACTGCGTTTGGCACGTTTTAATACGCAAATCGGCGTGGCAGATAAGCGCTATTTTCAAGGCCTGCCTTCACCAGCGGCGGCGGCACTTATTGCAGGCTTGGTATGGACTAAGGAGTTTATTGGCACAACGCCGTATGATCAATATCTGGCTATCGTAAGCTGGATTATCTTAGTGAGTGCTGGCGTGTTGATGGTAAGTAATATTCGTTATTACAGCTTTAAAGAGGTTAACCTTAAAGGCAAGGCATCGTTTAAATTGCTGCTAATTGCCATATTGATTATTATTGTTATTACACTGTCTCCAAGTGCAATTTTGTTTGTATTTTTCTTGGTTTATGCTTTATCTGGCTTGATTATGACGATGATTGATGTGCGTAAAAAGCGTGCGTTGAAAAAAAAGGCAAAAAGACAATAGATTTAATTTATAATACCCGCTATGGCGAATCAGATTAAAACCTCTCTATTCAAGCAAAACACTTTCCTGATTTTGTTGCGATTATTACCGTAAGGTAATCTATCATCTTGCTCGGCTGAAAGGCCAGCACCCTTATAAAGTAACAAAGCAAAAAAAAACACAACGAAATACAGGAGAGAGAAATGTCCAACAAACTAATTATTTTTGACACAACCCTAAGAGACGGTGAGCAATCACCCGGTGCGTCAATGACCAAAGACGAAAAAATACGCATCGCCAAAGTGCTAGAAAAAATGCGTGTAGATGTTATTGAAGCAGGTTTTGCCATTGCCTCACAAGGAGACTTTGAGGCTGTCCAAGCGGTTGCTAATACCATTAAAGATGCCACTATTTGTTCACTCGCAAGAGCATTGGACAAAGACATTGACCGTGCTGGCGAGGCACTAAAAGGTGCTAATTCATCACGCATTCATACCTTTATTGCTACCAGCAATATTCATATGCAAATGAAACTTAAGATGACACCTGATCAAGTGGTGGAACAGGCAGTTCGTGCAGTTCAACGCGCTAGAAATTGGACGGATGATATTGAGTTTTCACCTGAAGATGCAGGGCGTAGTGACGAAGATTTCCTTTGTCGTATTATTGAGGCAACAATTGATGCGGGTGCGACCACTATCAATATTCCTGATACTGTGGGCTACAATATGCCGCATCAATTTGGTGCCACTATTAAATCTTTGATTGAACGCATTCCAAATTCTGATAAAGCAATTTTCTCAGCCCATTGCCATAATGATTTGGGTCTAGCGGTGGCTAATTCTCTATCAGCGGTGCTAAATGGTGCTCGTCAAGTTGAATGCACCATTAACGGCTTGGGCGAGCGTGCAGGCAATAGTTCGCTTGAAGAGGTGGTTATGGCAGTGCGAACTCGTCAAGATATTTTTGATTGTGATACCAATATTGACGCTACGCAAATCCTCTCGGCTTCTCGTTTGGTTTCAAGTGTAACGGGTTTTATTGTGCAACCTAATAAAGCGATTGTTGGTGCTAATGCCTTTGCTCATGAAGCGGGTATTCATCAAGATGGTGTGCTTAAACACCGTGAGACTTACGAAATCATGCGGGCAGAAGATATTGGCTGGAATGCCAATAAACTGGTTATGGGTAAACATTCGGGTCGTAATGCCTTTAAAGTTAAAATGCAAGAACTTGGTGTTGAGTTTGAGAATAATGATATGCTCAATGCTACTTTTAAGAGTTTTAAAGAATTGGCAGACAAGAAGCATGAGATTTTTGACGAAGACCTACAAGCATTGGTTTCAGAATCTCAAAGCGAAGAATGTGAAAGTATTCAATTGGTATCGCTTAAAGTTTCCAGTGAAACAGACAAACAAAATTCAGCACAGGTTGTGCTTGTTATTGACGGTCAAGAAGTATCAGCCACCGCCAATACATCAGGTGCAGTAGATGCTACCTTTAGTGCCATTAATTCACTGGTAGGCGTAGATATGAATTTGCAACTATATTCGGTATCAAATGTAACGCAAGGCACAGATGCACTGGGTGAAGTTAATGTGCGTCTTGAGAGTGAGGGGCGTATTGTTAATGGACAAGGCGCAGATACCGATATTATTCTTGCTAGTGCTAAGGCTTACATCCATGGTTTGAATAAAATTTTAGTAGCCGTCGATAAGGCACATCCACAGATATGAATCAATTAGAGCGTGCTAATTATTTAGAGGCATTTGGTGTGCCAGCGTTTTTATACGCTGAGCGTGCTGAGGTAATAGAAGCCAGTGTGCAAAAAAAATGCGTGCAATGTTTGGTGATTGAAACGCCAAATGCACACTCTTTTTGTCAAACTGGTAAGATTCAAGATTTTTTATTTAAAATGTTGGGTGCTATTGGGCTAAAAAAATCGAATATTAAATGTGTTGATATTGAGGTTAGTGACTTAACTGATACACTGGGACAATATGACGCTAAAGTGGTGTTATTAATGAGTAAAGACTTGGTATTAGGTGCAAATAATCATTTTGTTATACATCATCCGAGCGATATTTTGACCAGTGATACGCTTAAACGAGAAGCATGGGAAGTGTTAAAAAAGGTGCAAGTATGTCTCAAATAGATTACAGTTTGTCGGGCTATGAACGCCCTAAATTGCAAACACCAAATGGTGAAACCAAGTTACTTATGCATTCTTGTTGTGCGCCTTGTGCTGGTGAGATTATGGAGGCTTTGGCAGTGTCAAAAATTGACACCACTATCTTTTTTTACAACCCAAATATTCACCCACAAGAAGAATATGAATTGCGTAAAGAGGAAAATATTCGCTTTGCTGAAAAACTTGGTATGCCGTTTATTGATGCAGATTATAACAAAGATGAATGGTTTGCAAGAATTAAAGGGCAGGAAGATGAGCCAGAGCGTGGCGCACGATGCACCACTTGTTTTGATATGCGTTTTGAGGTTACGGCAGAGTATGCCAAGGCACATGGTTTTGATTTAATTTCCTCTACTTTGGGTATTTCTCGTTGGAAAGATATGAATCAAATTAATGGTTGTGGCGGGCGTGCTGCTGATGTATTTGACGGTATTACTTATTGGGATTTTAATTGGCGTAAGCAAGGTGGTTCTTCCAGGATGTTGGAACTCTCAAAACAAGAAGAATTTTACCAACAAGAATATTGTGGCTGCGTTTATTCATTACGCGATACCAATAAATGGCGTGTGTCTCATGGACGAGAAAAAGTTGAAAGAGGGGTTAAATTTTATGCCGAAGCAATGAAAAGTTTGAGTAATGTTATTCCTAATAAGTAGTTATATTAAATAGAGGCTTTCTTATGGTAACAAAAAATATTTCATTAAATTCAGCATTATCTGAATTTCCTGATGTCATTCAAAAAGAGCTTCGTGATGCTCTTTCAAAAGGAGCGGTTATTCCTTCGGAGTTGGCACTCAGTTGGCTTAAGAAATTAGACATAGAAATTGGCTCTCTTATGATTAAATTATTGCCTATTGCAAAAGCATACGCCCGTGCACCAATTTCAAAATTCTATGTTGGTGCAGTGGCTTTAGGTATGCCTCCTTCTAGTCCAATTTCTGGTCCAGGTAATCTTTATTTGGGGCGAATATGGAGTTTCCTAATGAGGCACTCAGTCTGTGCGTTCATGGAGAGCAATCAGCAGTCAATCATGCATTAATTCAAGGTGAAACTGGTTTGCAATCACTTGCTATTAACGCTGCCCCTTGCGGTTATTGTCGGCAATTTCTTTATGAAATCACAACAGCAAAAACACTTAATATTTTACTTAAAAAAGACGAAGATCAGAAAAGTTGTGCCTATACAGAAAAACCTTTAAGTTATTATCTTCCAGATGCCTTTAAGCCTCAGAATTTTGATCAAAAAGAAAAAGGATTAATGGAGGCGGAGTTTCATCATTTATCTATAGCAAGTAAAGAGACTCTTGCTCAGGCAGCACTAGGTGGTGCAAATGCGAGTTACGCCCCCTATACGAAAGATTATTGTGGCGTTTCTCTGCTTGGGTTAAATAATCAAATTTATACTGGGTGTTACGCAGAGAATGTTGCTTACAACCCAAGTATGTCCCCAATTGAGTCTGCATTGGCATATATGAATATGAGTTTGCCTGCTCAAGCAAATTTAAATATTATCGCCGCTTCACTTGTTGAAGTGTCGAACTCTATTAGCCAAAAAGATGTTACAGAGGCGGTCTTGTCTTCAGTAGCACCCTCAATCAATCTTGAATATATTTCGGCTAAATAGTAATATTGTCAAAACATTTAATCTTGTTGATTACGACAATGACATACCTTTTTTTGTTAACATCATAATCAAAACTCTAGCGACGAGCCTTGTCCGTCTTGGGGTGCTAACTTAATAAATAGAGCAATAAGGCTTTTTGTGCGTGCAGGCGGTTTTCGGCTTCGTTCCAGACTAGGCTTTGCTTGCCGTCAATTACGCTGACACTGACTTCTTCTCCACGGTGGGCAGGCAGGCAGTGCATAAAAGCAGCATCGGATTTTGCGTGTAACATTAGCGCATCATTGACTTGGAAATCTTTAAAAGCAAGCGCTCGTTTCTTTTGTTCGTCTTCTTGCCCCATGCTTGCCCAAACATCCGTTACTATTAAATCGACAGCTTGGCAAGCCGATTGAGCGTCGGTGAATAAACGAACATGGCTGGCGTATTTTTCCATAAAACTTGGGTATGGCTGGTAGTTTTCGGGGGTGGCAATGTTGAGTGTGAAGTTAAACGCTTGTGCCGCTTGCATATAAGTATGGCACATATTGTTGCCATCGCCAATCCAAGCCACTGTTTTGCCCTGAATGTCGCCTTTGTGTTCTTTGTAAGTCATCATATCTGCCAACAGTTGGCAGGGGTGGGATTCATCGGATAGGGCGTTGATGATTGGCACATTGGCGTTTTGCGCAAAGGTGTTAATGTCTTGGTGTGAGGACACACGCATTAAGATTGCATCCACCATTGAGCCGATAACAATAGCGCTGTCAACGATGGCCTCGCCTCGCCCTAGCTGAATGTCCCTGTTTGATAAAAACAGGGCATGTCCGCCGAGCTGTGCCATACCTGCTTCAAAGGAAACACGAGTGCGTGTGGAGGATTTGTCAAAAATCATTGCCAGCGTTTTGTGCGCTAGGGTTTGGTTGATTTGTCCTGATTTATGTTGTTTTTTTAGGACGATTGCACTGTCAATAATTTGATTTAAATCCTTGCTTGACAAATCATCTAGATTAATAAAATGCTTCATACAACTCTCCTTCACTTATAGGATGCTTAGTAGTTCATCAAGGGTATTGATGATATTGTCCGCCTCAACTTGATTAATAATCAGCGGCGGTAATAGGCGTATAGAGCGCCCAGTGATATTAATTAGTAGTTTTTTCTTTAGGGCAGCGTTCAGTAATTCGGTACAATCTTGATTGAGTTGAATGGCAATCATCAAGCCTTTTGAGCGGATTTCAACGACTTTATTGGTAGTGAGTTTTGATTGCAAATTTGCAACCAAATACTCACCCATTTGCACAACATTGTCAAGGATTTTGTCTTTTTCGATGGTGTCAAGCACGCTGAGTGCAGTTTTGCAAGCCAATGGATTGCCACCAAAGGTTGAACCGTGTGTGCCAAGGGTAAACAGGGCAGCGGCCTTACCTTTTGCTAAGCACGCACCAATCGGCACGCCGTTGCCTAAGCCTTTGGCTAGAGTAAGCACATCGGGGGTAATGTCGTTGTATTGATAGGCAAATAGTTTGCCTGTGCGGCCAATGCCCGTTTGCACCTCGTCAAGGATTAGTAGCCAGTCGTTCGCCTGACAGATTGCCTGCACTTGATTTAGGTAATCATCCGCTGGCACAATCACGCCACTTTCGCCTTGGATGGGTTCAAGCATTATTGCTACAATGTTTTTATTGCTCGTGTGCGCTTTGATGGCGCTTATATCGTTAAAGTCAATGTGGATAAATTCGCTCACTAAAGGCGAAAAGCCTACTTGTACTTTTTCGTTGCCTGTGGCAGAAAGCGTCGCCATGGTGCGCCCGTGAAAACTTTGCTTGGCGCTTAAGATAACTGGATTATCAATATGGTTGGCGTGTGCGTGTAGGCGGGCGATTTTAATAGCCGCCTCGTTGGCCTCAGCGCCTGAGTTGGCAAAAAAAGCGTTGTCCATATTAGACAGATTGCAGAGTTTTTCGGCTAATACTTCTTGGTGCTGGATGTGATACCAGTTGCTGGTGTGTAATAATTCTGCCGCTTGTGTCTGTATGGCTTTGGTAATGCTGGGATGGCAATGACCCAAGCCAACTACACCAACGCCTGACAGCGCATCTAGATATTTATCACCTTTTGTGTCTGTCAAATAGCAACCTTCACCTTTGATAAAGGTAACTTCAAGTGGTGCATAATTTGACATTAAATAAGACATTGTGGTTTATCTCAAAAAAACAAAAAGCCCCAAAATGGGGCTTTTATTACCAATCAGATTTGATTATGATTGGTATTGTAAAGGCGGTGCCATTTGGTTGTCAATTTCGGCTAATTCTTTTTTGTAGCCTTCGTAGAAATGACCTGCTGGTGGATTAACCCACTCTTCATATGAAAAATCATTGGCTTCGTTATAGGCTGTAAAAGTTTTCTGTAATGCGATTCTTTTCATACTTAATTCATTGCTTTCTTTGCTGACTGCGTCCATACTGACACTCCTAAACTTGTAAAAAAGAAGTGATTATACCGAAAATTATGTTTTATGGCGTTTATTATTTGGCATACAATTTGATAAATACTTTACAACTTGTTTGATTTTATGGCACAATTAAATTGAAAATTTTTTCAAAATATAACAAGGAGCATTTATGCAATTAAGTATTTCTGGTCATCATCTTGACATTACCGACGCAATCAGACAACATTCAGAAGAAAAATTAGCTAAAATCAAACACCACTTTGATTATTTGATTAATATCAATATGATTTTAGAAGTTGAAAAGGATGTACAAACAGCAGAAGCAACTATTCACATCAGTGGTGCGGATTTATTCGCAAAAGCACAAAGTGATGATATGTATGTCTCAATTGACAAAATGGTCAACAAACTAGATGCACAAGTTAGAAAACACAAAGAGAAAATCAATAACCACAGAAAATAAACTCAATAGAGTGTTAAACAAATGATAGAAGTTAAACATACTTCTTTTGAAGAATGCCTCCAAAGATTAATGACATCTTTGGAGGCTTCTTTATATGAAGAAGCCACCTCTCAATTATCCGATTTACATACGGCTGAAATCGCTCGCCTATTAGAAGCTATTCCACCTAAGGATAGAGCGCAACTTTGGGCTAATATCGATACTGGTACTCAAGGCGATATTCTCAAAGATTTAAGCGAGAAAGTGCGTGCACAATTACTCAGTGAAATGGCTGTTGATTCAATCGTTGAGGCTTTAGAAGTCTTGGATATGGATGATTTAGCAGATATTGTGCCTGATTTGCCTGAGTCGGCACTGCACAATCTACTGTTAACTTTAGATTACAAGCACCGAGACCACCTCAAGCGTGTGCTCTCTTATCCTGAGGATTCTGCTGGCGGCTTGATGAATATTGATATCATTACTGTGCGTGATGATGTAACCGTGCGCACCGTGATCCGTTATCTGCGTTTGTTAAAAGAAATGCCGATTGATACCGACCAGGTGTTTGTGGTTGACCGTGCGTATAAATATCTAGGCTCAATTCACATTTCTACTTTATTGACAAATGAGGCAGAGCAGCATATTGCGCCACTTATTAACAAAAACTTGCACCCGATTGTGGCAGATATGCCTGAGAATGAAGTTGCCAATTTGTTTGAACGCCGTGATTTGATTTCTGCCCCTGTGGTGGATAAAAACAAGCAGTTGATTGGCCGTATTACCATTGACGATGTGGTCGATGTGATTCGTGATGAAGCCGAGCATTCAGTGATGTCAATGGCAGGCTTGGATGAAGAAGAAGATGTGTTTGCCCCTGTTATGCAGAGCACTAAACGCCGCAGTATTTGGTTAGGTGTTAATCTAATTACCGTCTTTATTGCGGTGTTTTTTATTGGTCTTTTTGAGGCAACTTTACAAGAAAAAATCGCCCTAGCTATCCTGATGCCAGTGGTCGCATCCATGGGCGGTATTGCTGGCACACAGACGCTTATTTTGGTAACACGCGGCATAGCAACAGGCAGGGTAACAACTTCTAATCTTAAGGTATTAATGAACAAAGAAGTGGCCATTGGCTTTTTAAATGGCATTGTTTGGTCTTTGGTTATCAGTGCAGCAACTTATGCTTGGTTCGCAGATTTCACACTCAGTTTGGTTATCGCATTGGCAGTTATTGTTAATCTAATCTTTGCCGCCTTTGCAGGGGCGATTTTGCCCTCGTTATTACATAAATTCAAAATCGACCCCGCACTCGCTGGCGGCGTTATTCTCACCACCATCACTGATGTGATTGGTTTTGTGGCCTTTCTCGGTTTGGCAACCTTAGTTTCCTAACACCTTAACAAATAAGTGAGAATGAATCAAGTTGAGTGATTTGGTTGAATATTACTGATTATCAACCGTCAATCCTGATGATTACGATGCGGTATTTTTCCCTGGCGGCCATGGTACGATGTTTGATTTGCCAAATAATTCTGATATTAACAACATCCTGCGAAAATTTTATAAAAACAATAAAATAATTGCCGCAGTTTGTCATGGTCCAGCCTGTTTTGTTGGTGCTACTTTAAAAAACAGACAATCGCTGCTTGCTGGACGGCGCATAACAGGATTCACAAACGAGGAGGAAATAGCTGCTGAGCAAGATAAAAATATGCCTTTTCTTTATAGAAGAGACCTTTGCATAAATAGGGATGATTAGCAAAATTCAATTTTTGCCAGATTGGTGATTTTCTTAAACCTTGTCCTAGCAGGACTAAGGCTGGGTTTAAAAAAATTGCCAAGCGGGTGAAAAGTGGATTTTTGATGATTATTCATATTTATGCAAAGGTCTCTAGAAGATGAATTGCTTAAAAATGGTGCAAATTATATTAAATTCAGCGAATGGTCTAACCATGTTGAGATTGATGATAATATTATTACAGGGTAAAATCCTCAATCCAGTAAAAGTGTCGCAGAGGCGATTATTAACAAACTAAACGCATAAACAAAAAATGAACAAATATAATTTAGTTAAGACCCATTGTCAATATAGGCATTCTCATTATTAAAAATCTTGAGTAGAAATATTGTTACCTTCTAACCAAATTCTAAATTTTTGTTGAATTTCTTTTAAAGTTTTTTCATCATTTGCTTCAAATCTAAGCACCAAGCAAGGCATGGTGTTGGAGGGACGAACCAAGCCCCAGCCGTTGTCATAATCCACTCGAACGCCGTCAATGGTGGTGATTTTTGCCTGGGGGAAATCGATGTTTTTGGCTAATTTGTCCATTGCATTGAATTGTTGCCCTTGCTCATCAAAGTGAATGTTAATCTCTGGTGTGTTGATGCTATCAGGCAAATCGGCAAAAACTTGGGCGCAGGTTTTATCAGTTTTTGAGAGGATTTCCAGTAGTCTAGCGCCTGTGTAAAGTGCATCGTCAAAGCCATACCAGCGTTCTTTGAAGAAAATATGCCCACTCATTTCGCCACCAAGTGCTGCGCCCGTTGCTTTTAATTTGGCTTTAATAAAACTGTGTCCTGTGCGTGACATAATCGCCTCGCCGCCATGCTCAATGATGTCTTTTGGCAATTGAGAAGAGCATTTAACATCAAATACGATTTTAGCGCCAGCGTTGCGTTTGAGGATGTCACGGGCGTATAAAATCATCTGTCTATCTGCCCAAATTACCCCGCCTTTGTTGTCAATCAGACCCAATCTATCGCCATCGCCATCAAAGGCGAAGCCCATATCTGCACCTGTATTTTTGACCTCTTTGATAATGTCTTCAAGGTTATGGAGTTTAGAGGGGTCGGGATGATGATTGGGAAAATTACCATCCACTAGGCAAAACAACTTAGTTACTTTAGCACCGAGTTGCTCAAATAATTTTGGCGCAATATTGCCCGCAACGCCATTTCCCGCATCCACCACAATATGCAGCGGTTTTTCTAATTTAATATCAGAGGCAATACGCTCAATATAATCATCCTCAATATCCACCCTTGTCGAAGTGCCATGACCTGAGCAAAAATCGTTATTTTGAATGCGTTGATACAGTGCCTCAATACGCTCGCCCGATAGCGTCTCGCCCGCAATCATAATCTTAAAGCCGTTATACTCAGGCGGATTGTGCGAGCCTGTAATCATTACCCCAGAAGTGGCTGCTTTTGTGTAAGTGGCGTAATACACCAGCGGCGTAGGCACCATACCAATATCCACCACATGGCAGCCACTTTTTTTCAGCCCTGATTTTAATGCCTGCATTAATTCAATCCCACTCAGGCGCCCATCACGCCCCACTACCACGCCGCGCTCGCCTTTGGCAATTGATTCACTGCCAATCGCTTGACCAATAAGTTCGACAATTTCAGGTGTGAGTTCATCCTTGACAATACCCCGAATATCGTAGGCCTTAAAGATTGATTTTGAAAGTGGCATACTGATAAAATATTAAAAAAACAATCGCTTATTTTAATGAAAGAAAAGTTTGAAGTTATTGAAATTGAAAACCAGATGATGAAATTGAAGGTTAATCGTTCGTCAGGCTGCCACAGTTGTTCTGCGAGTAGTGGATGTGGCACGGGGATACTTGCGAATTATTTTGATCATTATTCTGTGTTTAATAAGCCATTAAAAAATGGCGTGGAAATTGGTGATTTTGTTACTTTAGAGATTTCATCAAACGCATTGTTTTATCGTGCTTTTCAGCTTTATATGCTACCATTGTTGTCATTATTTGCAGGTGGAATGCTGGGTGCTGCTTTGTATCCAAGCCATGAAATAGGACAAATTGTGTTTGCTTTTATGGGTTTTTTTGTTTCACTATCCTTAACAAAATATTTTGTAAAGTAGGCTTTTAAAGAGATGTAATTTTGGGATAATTAGTGTATTTTTTATAAATGAATTCTGCCGATTATGCCAACTCAAGATACTGATCCTCTAGAAACCCAAGAATGGCTAGAAGCCTTTAAATCTGTTGCCCGTGTTGAGGGCGATGACCGTGCTAAATTTTTATTAAACCAACTGATGGACATGGCACATCGCGAGGGTATGGATTTGCCGACGGGCGTTAACACCTCTTATCTTAATAGTATTGCCAAGGAAAAAGAAGTAGCAATGGATATTAGCGTAGGTATTGAGACAAGAATCTCTGCCATTGTCCGTTGGAACGCAATGGTGATGGTGGTAAAAGCCAATCAACTGCCGTATGATTTAGGCGGGCATATTGCTTCATTTGCCTCCAGTGCTACTTTGTATGAGGTAGGTTTTAACCATTTTTATCGGGGGCCTGATGCCGATCAGGGTGCAGACTTGATTTTCTTTCAAGGGCATATTTCACCTGGTATTTATTCGCGTGCTTTTTTAGAAGGGCGCATTACCGAGGCACAAATGTTGTTGTTTCGCCAAGAGGCAGGCAAGGACGGGCTTAGCTCGTATCCACACCCTTGGCTAATGCCAGATTTTTGGCAGTTTCCAACTGTTTCAATGGGTCTAGGACCCATCATGGCAATTTATCAAGCACGATTTATGAAATATCTGCATCACCGTGATATTCAGTCAACTGATAAACGCACGGTTTGGGCGTATTTGGGCGACGGTGAAATGGATGAGCCGGAATCCTTAGGTGCTATTTCTGTGGCGGGGCGTGAGAAATTAGACAACTTAATTTTTGTGATTAATTGCAACCTTCAGCGCCTAGATGGCCCCGTGCGTGGTAACGGTAAGATTATTCAAGAGTTGGAGGGTATGTTTCGTGGCGCAGGCTGGAATGTGCTTAAAGTGATTTGGGGTGGTGAGTGGGACAAGTTGCTCGCCAAAGACAGTAGGGGATTACTGAAAAAACGCATGGAAGAAGTGGTGGACGGTGAATATCAAGCCTATAAAGCCAAAGATGGTGCGTATGTGCGTAAGCATTTTTTTGGTAAATATCCAGAATTACTTGCCATGGTTGAACATTTAAGTGATGAAGAGATTTATCGCCTTAATCGTGGCGGTCATGACCCTTTTAAAGTATTCCAAGCCTACCACGCTGCTAAAGCGTGCAGCGACAAGCCAACGGTTATTTTGGCTAAAACGGTTAAAGGTTACGGCATGGGCGAGGCGGGAGAAGGTCAAAATACCACACATTCGCAGAAAAAACTCGGACTTGAACAGGTAGAAAAATTTGCCAAACGATTTGACATTCCTGTTACCGAAGAAGATGTCAGGCAACTTAATTTTTATAAACCAGCCGATGACAGCGAAGAAATGATTTATATGAACGCCCAACGCCAAAAATTAGGTGGCTCATTGCCTGTACGTTCGTTTCAACTAGAGACCTTAAAGGTGCCAGAATTAGAAGTTTTCAAAGCCTTATTGGACGCCAGTGGTGAGCGGGAATTGTCAACCACTATGGCACTTAATCGTATTATGTCATTATTGGTGCGTGACAAGCAACTCGGCCCTAAAATCGTGCCCATTATCCCTGATGAGGCACGCACTTTTGGCATGGAGGGCTTGTTTAGGCAGTTGGGTATTTATTCCGCTTCGGGGCAGCTTTATCAGCCAGAAGATTCTGACAAAATGATGTGGTATAAGGAAGACAAGAAAGGTCAAGTATTACAAGAGGGTATTAACGAAGCGGGCGCAATTTCTGATTGGATTGCCGCAGCCACGGCTTATGCCACGCACAACACCACTATGATTCCGTTTTATATTTATTACTCTAAGTTTGGGTTTCAGCGGGTGGGTGATTTGGCATGGGCAGCGGGCGATATGCAGGCCAAAGGTTTCTTAATCGGTGGCACGGCAGGGCGCACCACGCTAAATGGCGAGGGCTTGCAACACCAAGACGGCGATTCGCATTTGGTTGCCAACACCATTCCAAACTGTATTTCTTATGACCCAACTTATGCGTATGAGTTGGCAGTGATTGTTCGTAGTGGACTGGTCAGAATGTATGAAAATCATGAAAATATTTTCTACTACATCACCACCATGAACGAGCTTTACACGCATCCAGAAATACCCAAAGGCGTAGAAAAAGGTATTATCAAGGGCATTTACCCGCTAAAAGAAGTCGGTACAGGTGTTAAGCAAGTGCAGTTGATGGGCTGTGGCACTATTCTCAGAGAAGTCGAAAGAGCCGCACAAATGCTGGCAGAGGACTGGGGAGTGAAATCTAGCATTTGGTCGGTTACCAGTTTTAATGAACTAACTCGTGAAGCGCAGGCGATTGATAGGGAGAATAGATTCAGCGCAGAGCCGCCCAAAGTGCCTTATATCACCCAATGCCTAGCAGGAACAAAAGGCCCTGTAATTGCTACCACCGACTATATGCGTAATTACGCCGAACAAGTGCGTAAATACATCCCCAATCGCTACGAAGTTCTAGGTACAGACGGTTTTGGTCGTTCAGATTCACGGGCTGCCCTTAGAGATTTCTTTGAAGTTGATGCTAATTATGTGACAATTGCCACGCTTAAAGCCTTAGTTGATGAAGGACAAATGGACGCATCCATCGTTATCGATGCAATTAAAAAATATGGTGTCGATATAGAGAAGTCAAATCCAATGACGGTATAACAAGGTGGAAAAATGACACAAGAAGTATATTTAGAAGAACTTAGATCAGGTGCAGCAATGAAGTTTGCAGACTTAATGGAGTTAATTGAAGATAACTTCGACCATACGCCAGCATCATTCATTAATGGCACGCTTGAAAATTCTGAGAATGAGAACCAAGGGAGTGCTAAATTATTTGGCTTTGCCATTATCCATCAATTAACTCCTTTGGAAACACTACACTGCTTTGGCGAACACTACCAAGCCGTTCTTAACGACCCTCAAGGCACTGCACACCAAAATATCCGCAATTTTATTACTTACGGCTGGAAAGGTTTACAGTTTAAATCCTCAGCACTTGTTAAGAAATAAAACAATCCTATTTCGAGGCCTTTGCCCCATATTCGTAATAGCCTAAACCAGTTAACACAAGGACGATGCCACCAACCTGCATTAACGAAAGGGTTTCGTTGTTAAATAACGACCCCAATAGCAAAGCAAAAACAGGGGTTATCAGTGGCACAATGCCCACCACCCTCACGCTAGCGTGCTTGATTAAATAGTAATAAGACATAAAGCCAACGACCGAGCCAAATGTAGATAAATAACCTATAGAGAGCACGCCTTTAAGGGTGATTTCAGGCACCGAACCTTCACTGAAAAGCCACATAATAACAAATAAAGGAGTGCTAAACAACAAGGCACCTGTGGTGGTTTCTAATACTGAAATTTGGGCGTTGATTTGTTTGAGTTTGACCGATATAAACGCCTGAAAAGTCATGCCCAAGGTAACTGCTAAAAGCCCACGAACAAGGTCTGTTGATTCCACTAAAGAATGAGAAAAAATAACAATCAATCCACTCAAACCTAACAGCAAACCAATCATTTTGTTAAAACCAAAAAATTTATCTCTCAGCAATATTAGTGCAAATACCCCAGTTACAATAGGCGTTAAACCAAATATTATAGAGATAACACCAGAGGTCAGATTTTGTGAAGCATAATAAATCAAACTCATAGTAACAAATACACCCAAACCAGCATACCAATAGTTCCACAAACTTAACGGCGTTAAGGTGAGTTTTTGCTTTTTTATTAGCAGTAGCAATAAACAAATACTAAGCCCAAGCACCATTCTTGCGGCAACACCAAAACTATGACTGCTACCAAGCGTTGACCAAACAATTGCAAGTGGGGTAGTTGACCAAATAGCAACAACGGATAAAAAAACCAGTGTTATTGGCATTGTTACATTAAAAAGATTAGATTTTGCTCAAACAGTTGTTTAGCGAGTTCTGAACAATGTAATGAATCAACACGCCGTTTGTTACAAAAATCCATCAAATCCCCTTTATCAACCCCTTTAAACTCAACTTCCTCCCCATTCACAAACATCCGAACCGCATTATTTTCTTGCAAATAAGCAATCTTACATACAGAATAAAGTTGATAACGACCGCACACATCAAAGTCTTCATCTTGATTTTCATACTCAAATAATTGCAAAGTCTGCACATCCATCGCATCCAACTTTGTTACAAATTGGGCAAACTGCACACTGTCAATATCCAGCAAAATTTGTGCTTGCCGAATAGCACTATCAGGAATCAATGCAGGCTGCCCGATATCACGCCACTGCGGATCTTGGTAATAATCGGTTTTCATCCCATCAGGACAAGGCCTGTCCATAAATTCAAACAATTCACACGCCCCATAAGCCCGATATCCAAAAGACAGCGTTGTGCAATCTTCATCCAAACTCACGCCATGATGCGCCACTTTTGGTGGTACATAAAGCACATCTCCCGGCTCAACAACAAACACCTGCTCTGCTTCAAATTTATCCATAATTCTCAACGGAACTCCTGCCAAATAATTCCCCATCTCACAATTTTTTGCACTCAAATGCCAACGCCTTTTTCCCGTTCCTTGCAATAAAAATACATCATAATAATCAAAATGTGGCCCCACACCCCCACCTGTTGTAGCATAAGAAATCATCACATCATCAAAACGCCACCGAGGAATAAAATCAAAGTGCGAGACCAAATCACCCACCTCATCAATATACCTGTCCACTCCTTGCACCAACAGTGTCCAATCTCGGGCTGGCATATTCAAAAAATCCTGCTCCGTAAAAGCTCCATTACGCAATGACCACGCCGCCCCCGCACAACCTGTAATTAGTCGAGATTCAAACACCTCTTCAAGTGCCAGTCCAGCCAACTCATCGGATGTAATCGGAGAAATAAAATCAGGCAAAGCCTGTTTAATTAACAAGGGTTTTTTTTGCCAATATTCTTGCAAAAATTGCTGTTGAGATATTTTTTCAAAATGTATCACTAGTAATAAGCAAAGTTTATGTCAACAGACCGAAATACGACTTAAAACTTATCAATAATCTTAGAAAGCGTCAAAAAGAATCCCATTATTGCAAACAAAGACCACATATTTCTATTTAACGCCTTCTGAATAGAATGTTCCACCTTCTCAGCAAGTAGCTCAAACTTCGCCTCAAGCGCCACAAACTTTCTGTCAAACTTCCCCTCAAGCGCCACCACACTGTGCGTAACCTCATTCAGCTTCAAATCCAAATGATTAATATGGTTATACTGCGATTTCAACAGCAAAGTATTAATATCATCCTGAGAAAGTCCCTTACCCTGAGAAAAATTCTCCTCAATCTCCTTAACCTTAGGCGTAATCATCTCAATTAACATATCATCCACTTTCGTCTTATCCATCTCACTCACCCTACACACAAAAAAAAATCCAATTTTAACACAAAACCCCCACTAAACAAAAAACCCAGTAAAGCATTGCCCCCGCGCTTCTATAAGTAGGTAAGGGTTTGTAACCCTTCCTTTTCCCGTCAATTTTTGTAAGTAAGGAGAAGCTTACAACCCTAGGAAGGGTTACAAACCCTTCCCTACTTTGTACTATTGTCCTTGAAAATGTTACAGATGCTATATCAGTCTTTGGTTATTATCTGGCAAATACTCTCGTTTCCACGAATAGAATAAAAAAACCACATAAATATTTATTTTTATGGAGACCTTTGCATAAATAGGGATGATTAGCAAAATTCAATTTTTGCCAGATTGGTGATTTTATTAAACCTTGTCCTAGCAGGGCTAAGGCTGGGTGTAAAAAATTGCCAAGCGGGTGAAAAGTGGATTTTTGATGATTATTCATATTTATGCAAAGGTCTCTTATGGAATAAAACAGCATTTATGAATACTTAAATTCGCACATTAAGTGCAATTTCTCCTAAGCCGTTAATAAATCAACAGCCTTTCCTAAAAATAACTCAACTGGTTGTTTCACACCTCGTGTTTTTCGAGGTCTTGTGTTGAGTCGCTTCATGACAA
>NZ_FXLV01000013.1:16142-30134 GCF_900180345.1 Bathymodiolus heckerae thiotrophic gill symbiont | reverse complement strand
CAAAAGTTAATAAAGACTAACTCTCTACTAAGGCTATCAGCCAACTTCTCATCAGAGAGATTATGCCATTGCCTATTAGCAATGCTTTAAACAGGCTAACGGGCGAATAATCAACCCTAATGTGGGCTAGTTCTTTAACTATTACTTTCCAATCGATGATTTTGTTAATAATGTCTAGTTGGTATGTTGATGAGACTATCGGAAAAGGTTTGTTCTTGGGTGTTTATAATGCGCATTATATAAATAACTGATAAATATAGTGTTTTACTATAAATTTCAGGATAAATACAAGATTTTTAGGGTTGATTTAGGGTTTTTTTGGTTTAATGCAGGGGTCTTGTTTACGGTATTTCTTGTGTTAGTGGCGTAGGTATTTATAAAGCTCACCGCCTATCGCTTTGTTTTGCAAAAAAAAAGCGATAGGCAGTTTCAGCACTGATTTTAATCTTTTTATCTAATTCCAAACGCCTTACATTTTGCTCAGGACTCCAATATTCTTTTAGTTTTTCACGGATGTGGTCTATAACTTCGGTGGTCAGTTTAATGTGTTTATTTTTCTCCTGATGTCGCTCATAAGCAAGCCTGTTGGCTTGCTTATAGCGATAACCATTTTTGCCAGTGTTGCGAGATAATTCTCTAACAATAGTTGACCATTGATTTAGCGATAAAAGTTTGGTTATATTCTTGTTTATTTAGTAGGTAAATTATGGTATCTTTGTTCGTAGGTCAATTGTGTGTGTATTTTCATATTTCCCTCCTTTTTCTTGTCGGATTAAAGAATGGTTAATACGCCCTTTAACCGACTAATTGAGTGTTGCACTTATGGTGTGAATTCAGGAATTGGTTTTTTCTTAGTGTTGTGTTACTCATGTTTTTTATCATTTTTTGGGGGTTATAAAATATAAGGGTTTACACAATCTGGCTTACAGAGCCTAATAAATAGTTAGCTGTCTAAAATAATTATGCACATTCCATCGAAATTTAAAGTAACGAATCCAGATACTTTGTATCGGTTCATCAAAGACAATCCATTGGGTACATTGGTATCATTTAGCGATAACGATATTGATGCCACTCATATCCCTTTTTACCTAGATACTACTGATTTAAGAAAAGTTAAGTTGCAGGGTCATATTGCCAAAATCAATCCTCTTGGTAAAAAGTGCAATGACGGCGACAAGGTGCTCGTTATATTTCATGGTCCGAATGCGTATATCAGTCCAAATTTCTACCCATCAAAAAATGAGACAGGAAAAGTAGTGCCTACTTGGAATTATTCTGTGGTTCATGTGAAAGGAAGTGTGTCATTTAATTATAAAAGTAGCTGGATAACCAAGCATCTTGAAAAATTAACAAATTCTCACGAGTCAGTGTCACAAAGTAATCCGTGGTCTATGTCTGATGCACCAAAAGAATACACAAACAAATTAATTAATGCCGTTGTTGGCTTGGAAATAGCAATTGAAGATATCGTGGGTAATTTTAAGCTAAGTCAAAACAAACCTACCAATGACTATGATGGCGTTGTAAGGGGGTTAAAAAACTCAGAAAATGAACTTGAATCTATGGTTTCAATGCAAATGCAAGGTAATAAGTAACTACGACGAACAGTTTCAGCAATCAAACCATAAAGCATGATGAGTATCTTAAGTTTTTTGCAAGGCGAATTTTTTCAACACTAAGAAGTATAGTTAATCTATACGACAGAGTATTGAAAAAACTCAACGCCGTTAAAAGGAAAAGGCGAAACAAAAAATGGTGCCGATGGCGAGAGTCGAACTCGCACGAGCGTAGCTCACTACCCCCTCAAGGTAGCGTGTCTACCAATTCCACCACATCGGCAAAAAAATAGTTGGGACTTATTGAGGAATATCGTCCGCTTTGGTCTCAATCATGGGGACATCAATTGACGGAGTTGGGTCTATAAGCACTTGATCCATCACGCTTTGAGGTTCTTCTGCTGTACTTGAGGTCTCATTCGTGGCCAAGTAGGCTAAAGTTAGGCTGGTTAAAAAGAAACCAATAGCAACGCCAGCGGTTAATTTATAAATAAATGAATTTGCGCCGCGTGCACCAAATACCGAACCCGATGTGCCTGCACCAAAAGCAGCGCCTGCATCAGCGCCCTTACCATGTTGCATCAAAATAAGCGCAACCAAACCTAGCGCTAACAATATATGAACAATTAAAATAACTTGAAAAGACATAATAATTAACCCGCCTTACAAATATGTAAAAAATCATCGGACTTGAGCGATGCACCGCCAATCAAACCGCCATCAATATCTGCACAAGCGATGAGCTCTTCTGCATTAGCAGGGTTCATACTGCCGCCATATAGAATAGGCGTTGATTGTGCAATATCTGCATCGTTTTCGGCCAACAGTCCACGAATGAAAGCGTGTGTCTCTTGCGCTTGTTGTGGTGTGGCAGTCACGCCAGTGCCAATCGCCCAAACTGGCTCATAAGCAATAATAATACCCTTAAACGCTTCAATGCCAACACGGTCAATAACAGCGTTCATTTGTCGTGCTACAACGCTTTGTGTGTTGTTAGACTCTCTTTCTCCTAACGATTCACCGATACAAAATAAAGGGGTCAAGCCGCTGTCAAGTGCAACTTGGACTTTTTCAGCCACGATTTCATCACTTTCACCATATAGGCTTCTGCGCTCTGAATGACCAACTACCACATATTCAGCACCAAAATCTTTGATCATATCTGCGCTAACTTCGCCTGTAAAGGCGCCTGAGGTGTTAATATTTAAATCTTGTGCACCTAAATGTAATTGTGAGTGTGTTGCCAAAGCCTCAACTTGAGATAAATAAGGATAAGGCACACAAACAATTACTTCTGACTTAACATCAGGCATTCCCTCAAGAATGCCCATTATTAAAGCATTGACCGTCTCTTTCGAGGCGTTCATTTTCCAGTTGCCTGCTACGATTATTTGACGCATAAATGATATCTACTGTAAAAATTAAGCAATGTTACGCTAGTTAAGCATAAAAATCAATCAGTGCTTTGATTTCGAACCGAAATAAAGCGCCAAAGAAACCATCAAAATACCAAATGCAAAATACACCAAATCTAGCGTACTTGCAAAAGTCATCGATAATGAAGCCTCAAAAAAAGTAACCACTAAAATCATTAAAATAACTTTGGCAAGTTTTGACTTCAAATCATCCAATGAATTAATGTCCAATACTTTTGCTGATTTTTCATTATTCTTAGCCTCATCAATGTCACTAACAAACAACTCATATAGACCCAATGCAAATATCAATAAAATGGTTGCCAATAAAAATCCATCAATAGAACCCACTATATGTGCAATCATTTCAATTTTTAGTGCCCTCCTTGCTTCAGTGGTTGCATCTAAATAATCGCCAGCATGTATCAACAACGAACCAACATCAATAGTGGTAACTATAAACAACACTAATGACAATAATAGCGAGGAAATAACCGCTGCAAGCACCATTAAACGCGAATTCCACAACAGCTTTTCAAAATATTTTTCAACCAATTTCATTTATTAACACCTATTCAAAAGACAAAACTTAGTATATCATTATTCATTTCATTTAAACGATTTTCTAAAATAGAAAACAACGACTAAAATAGACGTATTTTCAAAAACCAAAACACTATGTCAAAAACTTGGAAAAAATGCCTTGAAACCTTAAAAGAGACCATTCCAATAGGGCAATTTAGTGTTTGGATTCAGCCTTTAGAGGTACAGGAAGACGGCGATACCTTAACCCTATTAGCGCCTAATCATTCAGCTGTAAATTACCTTAAAAAAAACCTAAAACAAAAAATTACAGCCACTATTGCACAACACAATAAAAGCCTTAAAATCTTGATTGGCGTTGCGACTCAACAACAAAACAACAAACAACACACCACGCCACTATTTGAAGACTATACTTTTGATAACTTAGTATTGGGCAATGCCAATCAAATTACATTCGGTGCCCTTCGACAAATCGCAGAAAACCTCAAACGCTCTCCTTACAATCCTTGTATTGTTTATGGCAGTTCAGGGCTAGGTAAAACACACCTTATGCAAGCAGCAGGACACTTAGTAAAAGAAAAAAACCCAAAAGCCAAAGTGATTTATGTGCCTTTGATGGACTTTGTAAAAAACATAACCAGCAGTCTACGACACAACAATATTGAAGAGGTTAAATCTTATTATCAATCCGCTGATTTGTTGTTAGTAGACGATATTCACTTAATTGCTGGCAAAGAAAAATCTCAAGAAGAATTTTTCCATATTTTTAACTTCTTATTTAGCACAAAAAAACAAATTATCTTCACTTGCGATCAACCGCCAGCCAACATAAAATCCTTAGAAGAGCGTTTAAAAACAAGATTTTCTCAAGGATTAAACTTACAATTAGACCCACCAGAGCTAGAAATGCGTGCAGCTATCTTACTTAAAAAAGCAAGTAATGAAAAAATCAACATCAATATTACCGAGGATATTGCACTGTATATTGCAACTCACATAACTTCAAATGTACGGGATTTAGAAGGTGCTTTATTAAAACTCAAGGCTTTTGTAGATTTTTCTAAATTACCTAATCTTATTATCAATAAAAAAGTAACTGACATTGCACTTGGGGATTTAATTAAACCAAAAATTAAAAATATTGATATCAACGACATACAAAAACAAAGCGCCAAACATTACGCCATTACTATATCAGACCTAAGCTCAAAAAGTCGCAAACAACGAACTGTCTTAGCAAGACAAATAGCTATTTTTATCACACACGAATTAACAAATCTATCACTCACTAAGATTGGAAAACATTTTGGAAATCGGGATCATTCCACTGTTTTACATGCCATTAAAAAAATTGAAACAAAACTTAAAGAAACCCCTGAAATAAAAGACGATTACGAATTAATCAAACTAAAATTAACCAACTTATAAACATTATCCACACAAACTTCCCCACTCAATTGTGAATAACTTTAATAACTTAATTAATCATACAAATTTATAAACATAGACCTTAGTTTTTACATAAAATAACCAATTATTATCAACAACTTAATTTATTGTTTTTAAAAGAAAAAAACCAGTTTTCAACAAAAATATAGCTTACTAATAATAATAATAATTTTTTAATTAAAGGACTTTTCATGAATACACAACTTACAGTAAACGAATTATTAGACCCTTTACATACAATCATTGGTGTTGTTGAAAACAAACAAACACTACCTATTCTTTCCCATGTATTAATTCAATTAAAAAACGGTGAGTTAACTTTAACTACCACAGATATGGAAATTGAACTGCGTTCATCAAAAAAAATCCAAGCACAAGAAGAAGTTAGCTTTACAATTTATGCAAAAGACTTAATTGATATTATTCGCAAATTAAATGCAAATACGATTATTGAATTTATTATTGAAGAATCTAAAATTTACATCAAAACCAATAATAATTCATTTGAACTTAATACATTTAATACCGCAGAATTTCCTTCATTACCAAAAATTAGTAACAGTGAGGTTATCAAAATTAACCGTCTTACTTTAAAAGAATTAATTAAAAAAACTTCTTTTTCAATGGGCAGTCAAGATATTCGTGCTTATTTAAATGGATTGTATTTTGAAGTAGATAAAAACAATATCATTGTAGTAGCTACTGATGGTCATCGTTTATCTATTGGTGAAATTAAACAGGATAATAAGTTATCTGATAAAAAAACAGTGATTCTTCCAAGAAAAGCAGTAATAGAATTAACCAAATTACTAGATAAAGATGAGAATACCGATATAGATATCCATCTTTCAGAAAATTACTTTCATTTAAAAACTCAGAACACAACTATTATTAGTCGTTTAATTGATGGCAATTTCCCTAACTATGCACAGGTAATTCCAAGTAATTATGAAAATACAGTGGTTGTTAATCGTCAAGATTTTTTAGAGAGTTTACAACAAGCTTCAATCTTTGTTGAAGAACGCACTAAAGGGGTTAAATTAGCATTTAAAGACAATCAAATTAATATATTCTCTCATTCAGAGCGAGGTCAAGCTAAAACCAAAATTGAGACCAATAACTTTGATAAAGAAGTAGAAATTTCTTTTAATATACATTATTTAATCTCTATTTTGGAAAATCTAACTACCGATGATATTAATATGATTCTGCCTAGTAGTGATAGTCAATCTTGTTTATTAAGCAGTATTGATGACGACACTTATCAATATGTTGTTATGCCAATGAAAATTTAGTTAATGGCTGTTATTAATAAATTATCTATTCATCAATTTCGTAATTTACACACCCAGCACATCACCCCTTGTGAAACTATTAATTTATTTATTGGTAAAAATGCACAAGGAAAGACTAACTTAATAGAAGCAATTTATTATTTAGGACACAATCGTTCTTTTAAAACCAAGACCCTTAAAGAAGTCACTCGCTTTAAGTGTAGTAAATTTCAACTCAGTGCAGAAATTAATGAGTATTTAATAAAACTAGAAAAATCAAACAATAAAAATACAGTTACCGTCAATCAACAAAAAATTAACAACACTTCACAACTCAGTCAAATATTACCCACTCAAATCATTACACCAGACAAGGGTTTTATTGTTAATAGTACGCCTAAAAATAAACGCTCTTATTTAGATTGGGGGGTGTTTCACGTGAAACCAGAAAGCACTAAAGTCTTTAAAAACTACAATAAAATCTTAAAAAATATTAACACTTTACTTGCTAATCATCAAACCAATGAATTAAACTTTTGGTTTTTAGAGTTGGCAAAAGTCTCTATTATTATTAACAAAAATCGTGTGGATTATCTACAACAACTCAAACAAACCTTATTTTCTGAGCAAACAAAAATATTAGACACATTAATTGATTCACTAAATCGATTTGATTATCAATTCTCCTCTGGTTGGCCAAAAGAGGTAGATGCAACTAATGAACAAAGCATTTACCAGTATTTAAATAAAAATACCTCCTCTTTATTGCGTGTTAAACATTTAAATTATGGCTCTCATAAAGCCAATATTCATTTTTTATTTAACGGTAAAAATGAATGTTTTTTTTCAAGAGGTGAACAAAAAACCTTGTCCATTATTTTTTGGTTAGCACAAGTTGTGTTGTTGATCAATCTAAACATCAAACCCATTGTTTTAATTGATGACTTATCTTCTGAATTAGACAATACAAAAATCAATATTATTTTGCATTATTTAAAAGACCTAAAAGTACAAACTTTTATAACTGATATTAGTCATAATTTATCCATTATTAATCACATCAATCCTGTTGTTTTTCAGGTGTGTAATGGTGAAATTAAACAGCAAGATTAATTTTAAAAACCTTTAATGAAAGTCGATAATTACAAACATCGTGGTATAATAAATTTATTTTTTTCAAGTCCTTATGTCTGAAAAGCAACAAGAATATCAAGCATCAAATATTAAAGTCCTTAAGGGGCTTGATGCGGTTAGAAAGCGTCCAGGAATGTATATTGGTGATACGGATGATGGCACTGGTTTACATCATATGGTGTTTGAAGTAGTTGATAATGCAATTGATGAAGCATTAGCGGGACATTGTTCTAAAATTAAAATCAGCATTCATGAAGACCAATCTATATCTGTTACCGATGACGGTCGTGGTATTCCAGTCGATATCCATCCCGAAGAAGGGATAAGTGCAGCAGAAGTTATTATGACCATCCTTCATGCAGGAGGTAAATTTGATGATAATTCCTATAAAGTATCTGGTGGTTTGCATGGTGTAGGTGTTTCTGTGGTTAACGCTTTGTCTGAAACTGTACATTTAACTGTGTATCGTGAAGGAGAAATTCATCAACAAAACTACACCCTAGGCGTACCAGATGCACCGATGAAAGCCACAGGAAAAACTGATACTACAGGCACCACTATTCACTTTAAACCCAGTCCTAAAGTTTTTACAATTACAGAATTCAAATACGATATTTTAGCCAATCGTGTGCGTGAATTGTCTTTTCTAAACTCAGGCGTTCATATTGAGATTGAAGAATTGGCAACAGGGCGTAAAGATGTATTTGAATATGATGGTGGTATTACTGCTTTTGTTGAGCATCTTAACAAATCCAAAACCCCAATTCACAATGATATTATTACAATTTCAGCTGAACGAGAAGGTATTGTTATTGATGTCGCCCTACAGTGGAGTGATGCTTATCAAGAAAGTATTTATTGTTTTACCAATAATATTCCTCAACGCGATGGGGGTGCTCACTTAGCGGGTTTCAGAGGTGCATTAACTCGAACACTGAATAATTATATTGATAATTCAGGGATGGCAAAAAAAGAAAAATCTACTATCACAGGTGAAGATACGCGTGAAGGTTTAACAGCGATTATTTCAGTGAAAGTACCAGACCCTAAGTTTTCATCGCAAACTAAGGAAAAATTAGTCTCATCCGAAGTGCGTGCACCAGTTGAATCAGCACTTAACGAAAAACTGGGTGATTATTTATTAGAACACCCAAATGAAGCCAAAATTATCGTTGGTAAAATTTTAGAGGCTTCAAGAGCTCGCGATGCGGCACGAAAAGCCAGAGAAATGACCCGTCGTAAGGGAGCACTTGATATCGCTGGCTTACCAGGAAAATTGAGTGATTGTCAAACTAAAGATCCTGCTGAATCAGAAATATTCCTAGTTGAGGGTGATTCTGCGGGTGGTTCTGCCAAACAAGGACGCAATCGCCGTACTCAAGCAATTTTACCACTCAAGGGTAAAATTTTAAATGTTGAAAAAGCCCGCTTTGAAAAAATGCTCGCTTCTGTTGAAGTGGGCACTTTAATTACAGCATTGGGTTGCGGTATTGGCAAAGAAGAATACAATATTGAAAAGTTGCGTTATCATAAGATTGTTATTATGACCGATGCTGATGTGGATGGTGCACACATTCGCACCTTACTACTTACTTTCTTTTATCGTTATTTACCTGAGTTGATTGAAAATGGTTATCTTTATATCGCTCAACCACCTTTATACAAAATTAAAAAAGGCAAGCAAGAACGCTACCTTAAAGACGACCAAGAACTAAGCGATTACTTATTACAAGAAGCCGTGAACGAAGCACGATTATTTTCCAATGCACAAGCGCCTGCAATCTCAGGGGTTGCTTTAGAATCTGCAATGAAAGATTATGATCAAATTAACATTATTATTCATCGTTTATCGAAAAAAATTAACTCTGTATTGTTGCGTGCTATTGCTAATTTACCTCCTTTAACTGATTTAATTGATGTGAAAAAAGTGAGTGTATGGATTACTCAATTAGAACAACAATTAGCACAAGATTTGTCACCAGAACAACAACACAAAGTAATTTTTAATACCGACACCAAAAAAATTGAACACACCTTGTCTGTTTATGGTGTAGATACTGATACTGATTACCTTGGACAGTCATTCTTTAGTTCCGCAGATTATGGGATTATCTCAAAATTTGCAAAAGAAATTGAAAGTGTAATTGGCGAAGAGTCCTATATTGAAAAGAAAGAAAAGAACATTAAAGTGAAAAATTTTACTGAAGTGGTTAATTTTTTAATGGACGACGCCAAGAAAGGTCAAAATTTCCAGCGCTACAAAGGTTTAGGTGAAATGAACCCAGAGCAACTTTGGGAAACTACAATGGATCCAGAAAACAGAATTTTGTTAAAGGTAAAGATTGAAGATGCTATTGCAGCAGACGAAGTTTTTTCAACTTTAATGGGCGATGAAGTGGGGCCGCGTAGAAACTTTATTGAAGAAAATGCGCTCTCTGTCGATAATTTAGATTTTTAAACTTATTTCAAATTAGGAGAAAAATATGTCAAAAAAATACCCTGTTGTTGTAGTAACTGGATCATCGGGTGCTGGAACTACTTTTGTAAAGCGTACATTTGAGCACATTTTTAATAAAGAGAACATTAAGTCATTAATTGTTGAAGGTGATAGTTTTCATAAATACGACCGTGCTGCTATGAAAATTGCGGTACAAGAACAAGAAGATCGGGGTAATAATTTCTTCTCACATTTTGGCCCAGGGGCAAACTTATTTAACAAAATCGAGCAAACTTTTAAAGATTATGGTGCTACAGGAGAGTGCAATCGCCGTTACTATATTCACTCTGACGAAGAGGCAATTGAGCACAATCAAAGACTAGACTTAGATCTTAACCCAGGTCAATTTACCCCTTGGGAAAAAGTAGGTAGTGGTACAGATTTATTGTTCTATGAAGGCTTACATGGTACTGTTGTGACTAATGACATAGATATGGCACAATATGGTGATCTTAAAATTGGCGTTGTTCCCAGCGTAAACCTTGAGTGGATTCAAAAAATTAGTCGTGATAATGCCGAACGAGGCTATTCAGCAGCAGACACAGTGGATACAATTTTGCGCAGAATGCCTGATTATATTAATTACATCACCCCACAATTCTCTCAAACCGATATTAACTTCCAGCGCATTGCAACTGTCGATACTTCTAATCCTTTCATTACCCGTGATATCCCTACACCAGATGAATCTCTTGTGGTGATTCGTTTTAAAGATTTAAGCAAAACACCGGTTGATTTCTCTCATCTTAAAAACATGATTGAAGGCTCGTTTATATCTAGACGCAATACTATTGTAATACCAGGCAATAAGATGGGCTTGGCAATGGAGATTATTTTGTATCCAATCATCCACAAACTGATTGCCAATAAATAAACCCTTTATTTAATTTTTCAAACAAACCCTAACTACTTCGGTAATTGGGGTTTTTTGCTTTAAAAAGGAAAAAAATGAACACAACACAACCCCCTTCAAAACCCAGTTTTGTGCAATTTTTCCTCTATTGGTTAAAACTTGGTTTTATTAGTTTTGGTGGTCCTGCAGGGCAAATCTCTATGATGCACCAAGAGTTAGTAGAAAAACGCCGTTGGATTTCTGAGCATCGTTTTTTACACGCACTGAATTACACCATGGTTTTACCTGGTCCAGAAGCCCAACAACTTGCCACCTATATTGGTTGGCTAATGTTTGGTATACGGGGTGGACTGGTCGCTGGCGTGTTGTTTGTGTTACCTTCTTTGTTTATTTTAAGCGCACTCACTTGGATTTATTTAACCTACGGTACACTCAGTGAGATTGCCGGTGTTTTATATGGCATTAAGCCAGCAGTAACTGCCATTGTTTTATTTGCCGCTTATCGCATTGGCTCTAAAGCCTTATCAAATTCTGTATTAAAGGTATTGGCAGTGTTGGCATTTATCGCTATTTATCAGTTTCAAATCCCTTTTCCTTATATTGTTGTGATTGCCGCCTCTATTGGTTTCTTGGGTGCAAAATTATCCCCCAATACTTTCACAACAAGCGTACATCACGGTGCTGGCGTAAGTAGTTACGGTAAGGCGTTAATTGATGACGATACGCCCATTCCCGACCATGCCAAATTTAAATGGTCTCGCCTACTAGGTTTTTTAGTGGTTGGTATCACTCTTGGTTTGCTGGTAATCAGCCTGTTAGGTAATAAAGTTTTGCATGATATGGCTGAGTTTTTCACCAAAGCAGCATTCGTTACCTTTGGCGGTGCTTACGCCGTATTACCCTATATTTATCAAGGCGGTGTTGATCAATACCAATGGCTAAATGCTACTCAAATGATGGATGGCTTAGCGCTCGGTGAAACTACACCAGGCCCACTGATTATGGTGGTTGCCTTTGTTGCCTTTGTTGGCGCATGGGGAAAAGAAATTTTTGGTGCAGAATCATTGTTACTGGCAGGTTTTGCTGGTGCTAGCGTAGCGACTTTCTTTACTTTTCTCCCTTCATTTTTGTTTATTTTCTTGGGTGGGCCAGGCGTTGAAGCCACCCGTGGCGACCTTAAATTCAGCGCACCGCTCTCAGCCGTTACTGCTGCTGTAGTTGGCGTGATTGTCAATTTAGCCGTCTTCTTCGCCCTTGTCACCCTATATCAAAATCAGCAAATTGACTGGATAGCCACCACCATCGCACTCGCTGCATTTATTGCACTGTTTCGCTTTAAAGTCGGTATTATGACTGTTATCGCCACCAGTGGCATGATTGGGTTAGGCGTATCAATGTTTCCTAATTTACTGATATAAATAGGCAACACTTCCATTCAAAAAATAGTCTTTACCAGTTAACTGCGTAAAGACCTCAAATGGGGTTTTCCACCCCAAGAGACCACTGCATTAATCCAGTGCGACTTAGAGAACATAAAAAAATAGTGCATTTTTATCCAAAAATGAGGAGAATAGCCAGTTATTTACCATCCTACAAGGATTGCTGTATAGTTTTTGGGTAAAAAGGTGCTATTTTATGCGTTTCATAAGTTGTAATGGATTAATGCAGTGGTCTTGAGTTACTAAATATTCCGAGAGGTAAGATTGAGGGTAAAAAACGACATTGTGCATTAGCCACGGATGGGCATTCGTTTGTTGAATTGTGCGATATGCAGGACTTGCCTTTTGATTTTTATTTGCCTGATTTTAATGTCGCTGGTAAAAAGAAACTTGTTGGAAACGGCGTACCTTTGTCGATTGACAGAGTGCTGGCTAAAGAAGTAGCACGGTTATTTATTTCTGATCAGTCACATTTAGATCACAACGGGCAGGCACAGTTTTTGCTTCAGGGCAGGTCACATAAAAATTCGTTCGACGAGGCACGTTTAAAAAAGTGCGGTTGTGGTTGTGGTCGGAAATTGGTTAGGCGAAAAAAGTATTATGATCCATTTTGTCGAAAACGAGCGCAGCGTGTGCGAGATAAAATAACAGCACCAAGTGCTACTTAAAATTAGTCACAGGTAATTAGTTGAGCCGAAGCACGATTAATTAGCATAAAATATAACTAAAACAGGAGTAAATCAAATGAAAAATATAAATACAAAAAATAATATTGATAGCAGGATTTAGCGTATTTTTGTTACAAGGTTGTATCCCATTTAACAAGGTGTCAGGAAAATTTAATCTAACTATACTTGATCCAATTAGCAAAAAACTAGACGACCCTTGCGGTTACTCGGGCATTGTTTGCTCTCAAGATAAATACGAAGAATTAGGTTACTTTAACATTCATGATTTTCGCCTAGGTAAACCAATATGGTATAAACCAAAATCAGCTGATAGTTTTTTTACCATGTGTGAAAGCGACAGATATAGTTGCGGACAAAAACATTATGACTTTCACCCAAATTGGGAGCTTTGAGGTAAGACTTATGTTAATCTTGATTATGGAAAAAAGTATAAAAAACAAATGAAAGAATTAGCAAGACATGAGGACAGTTACAACCAAGTAATTCAAGTTGGAGCAAAAATCTGTAAAGTTAACGAAGGGTATAAAAACGAAGCGGGCTTTACTGAAAGATTTGTTAAGGAAACTAACAAAATTCAAATTCGCCTACTAAGTAATAACTATCTAATTTGGGACGATGTTTTAAACTGGTACATATGCAAATAAAGATATGCAAAGCTCTCACAATAATAAAAAATTATTGTTTGTTAACTGCATCCATGCTTACAATGAAACTATGAATCCAAATGGAAACACTATATACCCTCAAGTTCAAGCGATTGAGCCGACCGAAAATATGACAGCACAACAAGAAATATATAGTGCTTATCGAATTGGTGGCTTAGTGTTGATTGTACTTGGTGGCATTACATTCGCTATAGGAGCAATGGGTTTTAGTACTACCTTTACTGGTTTTGGTGCTGCCTTTTCTATTGTTGGCATTGTGCTAACTAATTTGGCTACTAAATTTAAGGTTGGAATTGGCAACAAACAAACAGAGAAATCCAAAGAGAAATACAATTGGCTGTAGCTAGAATCCCTCCTTATAACACTTGAATTCACATCATAAGTGCAACACTCGTTAGTCGGTCAAAAGAGTATATTAACCACTCTTTAACCTAACAAGAAAAGAAGTGAAATAGGAAAAAATATACGCAAT
>NZ_FXLV01000013.1:0-16132 GCF_900180345.1 Bathymodiolus heckerae thiotrophic gill symbiont | reverse complement strand
AAACAAAGATACCATATTTACCTGTTGAAAAAACAAGGATACAGTCAAACTTTTATTGCCAATTCAATGGGTAGAAGTAACTCAACTATTTCTCGAGAATTATCTCGTAATACTGGCAATAGAGGTTATTGCCACAAGCAAGCTAACAATCTTGCTTGTGAGCGACATCAACAGAATAAGCTTACTGCTGAAATTAAGCACTATATCAGTAAAAAACTAAAAGAGTATTAGAGTCCTGAGCAAATCGTGGGACGCCTAGAGTTGGATGAGAAAGTTAAGATCAATACTACAAAGGCACAACATTAATGGAAATCCATAAAGTGTCGAAAGAGGAATTATCTTATTTATTTTAGAAAAGCACCCAAACAAGGCACTCTATCTGACCGCTAATGTACCAAGTGAATTACTTGAACTAATTCTAATAACGGCTCAAAAGAGTATCTTGTACCCCGCCTGCCAGAAGGTTTCGTAACAACTTCTATTAAGCGGTTTTATTTAACAACAATATTAACCAACTTATTTGGCACCACAATCACTTTAATAATGGTTTTTCCGTCGGTGAATTTGGTCACATTTTCATCTGCCAGTGCTTGTGCCTCAATCTGCGTTTTATCGGTATTGGCGTTGAGTATTAACTTGGTACGAAGTTTACCATTAACTTGGACGATAATTTGCACTTCATCTTGAGTGAGTGCAGATTTATCAATGCTTGGCCATGGCTCGTTAATGATGGCTGTGGCGTTGCCTAATGTTTGCCATAAATAATGGCAAAGGTGTGGAGCAATGGGGCTGAGAGTTTTGAGTAAAATGTGGATGGATTCTTGACGCACAGCCATAGAGGCGGCACGGGTATCGTTGAATTTGGAAAGGGTATTGCTGAGCTCCATAAGGGCGGCAATCACGGTATTAAACAGATGCCTGCGATCCATATCATCGGTGATTTTATTCAGGGTTTGATGGGTCTTAAAGCGTATGTCTTTTTGGGCTTTATCAAGGCTATCTAAAGAGCCAATAGTATTGTTTTCTTGGTCTTTTATAAAACCATTAACTAAGCGATAAACCTTATTAATAAAGCGATATGCACCTTCTAATCCTGAATCGCTCCACTCTAGGTCTTGGGTTGGTGGGGCAGCGAATAAGATAAATAAGCGTACGGTGTCAGCGCCGTATTTTTCAATCATTTGTGCGGGGTCTACCGTGTTGCCTTTAGATTTGCTCATTTTACTGCCGTCTTTTAAAACCATGCCTTGAGTAAGTAAGTTTTTAAAAGGTTCGTCATTTTTAATCAAGCCTTCATCACGCAACAGTTTGTTAAAAAATCGAGCGTAGAGCAAGTGTAAAATCGCATGTTCGATGCCACCAATGTATTGATCCACGCCGCCATTATCTAGCCAATAGTTGGCTTTCTGGTCTAGCATTTGGTCGCTATTGTTTTTGCAAGCGTAGCGGGCAAAATACCAAGAAGATTCAAAAAAGGTGTCAAAAGTATCGGTTTCTCGCTGCGCCGCCTCATTGCATTTCGGGCAAGTGATTTGGTAAAACTCAGGCATTTTTTTAATCGGTGATCCAACACCGTCAAAACTCACCTCCTCAGGCAAGACAACGGGCAAGTCGGCTTCAGGTACAGCCACTGAACCACAATTTGGGCAGTTAATGATAGGAATGGGGCAGCCCCAGTAGCGCTGGCGGGATACGCCCCAGTCTCGCAGGCGGTAGTTGGTTTTTTTGTTGCCTAGGTTGTTGTCTGTTAAGGTTTTGGCAATACTATCAAAGGCTTGGTTGAAATTCATGCCGTTAAATATACCCGAATTAAACAGCACACCTTTATCAGTAATGGCATTCTCGTTGATATTTTGTTCTTCATTAATGACTTGTTTGATGATAATAGCGTATTTTTTGGCAAACTCATAATCCCGTTCATCGTGTGCAGGTACGCTCATTACTGCCCCTGTACCGTAGCCCATTAGGACAAAATTAGCAATCCAAATCGGCACTTCATCGCCGCTGATAGGATGTGTGCATTTAAGCCCAGAATCAATGCCTTTTTTCTCCATGGTTTCCATTGAGGCTTCGGTGGTTTGCAGGGTTTTGCACTCGTCAATAAAGACCTGTACTTGTGGGTTGTTTTTGCCCGCTTCAAGCGCAAGCGGGTGTTCGCTGGCAATGGCTAAATAAGTTACTCCCATTAGCGTGTCTGGGCGAGTAGTGTAGACCTCAAGCGCATCAGCAGCTTCTCTAGGGAAGGTAATTTCTAGACCAACGGATTTGCCAATCCAGTTTTTTTGCATGGTTTTGACAGCATCAGGCCAGCCATCGAGCTGGTTTAAGCCACTGAGTAATTCGTCGGCATAATCGGTGATACGCATAAACCATTGTGAGATTTCTTTTTTCTCAATCAGTGCATCAGAGCGCCAGCCCCGCCCGTCAATCACTTGTTCGTTTGCCAGCACAGTTTGGTCAACAGGATCCCAATTAACAATCGCATTTTTCTTATACACCAAGCCTTTTTCAAACAATTTAACAAACAGCCACTGCTCCCAACGGTAATAGTCTGGGTGGCAGGTGGCAATTTCACGCGACCAATCATAGCCAAAACCTAATCGACTTAACTGCTCTCTCATATAATCGATATTTTCGTAAGTCCACTTGGCAGGTGGGACTTTGTTTTTTAATGCGGCATTTTCAGCAGGCAGGCCGAACCCATCCCAGCCAATCGGTTGCAGTACATTTTTTCCCTGCATTTTTTGATAGCGAGAAATTACATCACCAATGCTATAATTTCGCACATGCCCCATGTGCAAACGCCCAGATGGGTAGGGAAACATACTTAAGCAGTAATATTTTTCTTTTGAGGTGTCTTCTACCACTTCAAAAGATTTGTTTTTTTGCCAGTAGTCTTGAGCATCTTGCTCAATTTTTTTTGCGTTGTAGTCTTGCATTATTTTTTATTCCAAAGGTTTTGACTAAATATTCCTAATATGATGATTTTATTACTTGATTTTCTAATATTAAATATGATGATATAGTCTTTAAAAACAAGCTCCCTAACGGCATCATCCTGATGGGGTAAGCTTCGTCTGTGTTGATGTGGATTGCCAGCAATTTTATCAATATCTACTAGCAAGTCTTGATAAAATTTTAAGGCATTTTGTACGCTGTCCAGTGCAATATAATCAACAATATCCCCCAATTATTTTTCAAATTGAAGGGGTTTTTCTGTCATAGTTGAGGCATTAGACGCTGTTTAATTTTGTCTAATCCTTGGTGTAGAGGTGTTATTTTTAGCGTATCTGCCTCATAGGCTTTGATTCTTTTTTGTATCTCGTCCTCTAACTATTCCTCACCCTATACTTTTGGCGCTTTTATTGTTTCCTGTTGCATTTGTTTTTCATAGGTTTCAACTGGCACACAATAAAATGCAGGTTTGTTGTGATTAAGAATTGCCACTGCCTCGCCACCACCACTTCTAACAACCTTCATAGGGTTGGATTTTAGTTCACTAATACTGCTAATATTTGAAGTAAGAATTTGCACAATAAAATACCTAAAAAAAGTTTTATTTTAGTCTATTTACAGGACGAAATAAAGTTATTAAGAGCCAAAGTGCCGACCAATTCATCAATACTGTCGAGCTTGTTATCTGTTAAGTATTGACTGATGCCATCATTAATTTTATGGCACACTAATGGGTTGTAGAATAGCGCTGTACCTATGCCGATAGTGGCTGCGCCTGCAACGATAAATTCAATTGCATCGTTCGCAGTAGTGATACCGCCTTGTCCGATAATTGGTACATTGTGATGCTTGCTGATTTGGTAAACTTGGTGCACTTTTAATAAGGCGATTGGCTTAATGGCAGGGCCTGATAAGCCACCTTGATTGTTGCCAATAATTGGTTTTTTGGTGTTGGTGTCAATTGACATGCCCATCAGCGTATTAATCACTGCCAAGCCATCAGTACCCGCATCAATGCAGCGCTGAGCGCTAAAGGCGATATCCGTTTGGTTGGGCGATAATTTGGTGATAATGGCTTTTGAGGTGTTTTTTCTACAAATATCAACCACTCGGTAAGACATATCTGGGTCGTTGCCAAATGCCACGCCGCCTTCTTTGACATTTGGACAAGAGATGTTAATTTCAATAGCGTCAATATCTGTGTCATCAAAGCGTTTGGTAATTTCGCCATACTCTTCTACGGATGAGCCAGAAATATTGATAATAAAGCGTGTTTCAGATTTATCCAAATTCGGCATAATATCGTTAATCACCATATCCGTCCCTGGGTTTTGTAAGCCAATGGCATTAATCATACCGCTTGGCGTTTCTGTTACCCGATGAGGCATATTGCCGAGGCGAGGCTCCAGCGTTGTGCCTTTGAGACAAATAGCGCCTACATCGGCGTTAGAAAACCCGTCAATCCGTGTATATTCTTCGCCAAAGCCAACACAGCCTGACAAAAGAACAATGGGTGAGTTTAGTTTAAGTCCGCAAAATTCGGTTTTTAGATTTTTCTGCATAGTTGCTATTATACAAAGGTCTTTATTAACCGCTGGGTTAATATGTATTACTGTTAAAATTATGCACCATGAAGGGACTATTTATCAGTGGTAGCGGTACAGATGTGGGAAAAACATTTGTTGCTAGGTGTATTATTTTGGCACTGAATGAGAAATATCGTGTGGTGGCCAGAAAGCCGATTGAGAGTGACTGCATTAAAGTAGCCAACGGACTAATGCCAAAAGATGCCGTGTTATTAAACAACGCTTGCGTAAACCCAGAACCAATTGACAGCGTCTGTCGGTTTAAGTTTGAGGACTGTGTGAGTGGCGAAAAAGCCAGTCTAGATAAAGGGGTTGATGTTAATTTACAGAATTTGATTGGTGCAGTACAGCCAGCTAATAGCGATGATTTTATGATAATTGAAGGAGCGGGTGGGTTGTATTCGCCCATCGCAGAGCAAGTGTTGAACAGTGATTTTGCTCTTGCTCTTGGCTTGCCTATCGTGATTGTAGTGAAAGACGAGCTGGGAGCAATTAATCAGGCACTGTTAAGCATAGACGCTGCTAAAACACACAAACTTAATGTTGTGATGTTGGTTTTAAATCGAATAATACCCAACGATTTGAATAATGCTCAGGCGCTTAATGCCTATACTGATGTTGCTATAGTAACATTCAGTGAGGATAAATTGAACGATTTTAACGCCAAAGTTTTGGCGTTAATCTAGCAAGGTTAAATTAGGTTTTTTGGGGGTAGTTTTTTTGCTTTCAGTTTCGAAGAACATACCTTTGCCATTCTCGCCTGCATAGATTGTTAGCACTGCATTGGTGGGCACATAAATGTCTTGAGATTTCCCGTCAAAACGCGCTTTGAATGAAATTGACTCGTTGTTTATCATCAAAGCACTGGCTGCACTTATGCCGATATTAAGCACAATTTTGTCTTGTTGAATAAAAGGCTTGGGCACAACAACGCCAAATTTTAAGCAATCCACTAAGATGTGCGGGGTGAGCCCACTGTCTTCCATCCATTGGTGGTAGGCGCGAATTAAATAGGGCGTAACCGAAGTCATAGTAGTAAATTTTAAGCGTTGTATTCTTTTTCGCAATCGGTCAAACTTTCTTTGAAGCTTTTTTTTGCAAAGAGACGGCTTGCATAGTCAGTAATCGCCTTTCCAGGCACGCCTAAGTTGATATCAAGTTTCTTGAGGCGCCATAATAGTGCTGCTAAACAGGCATCAACAATTGTCATGTCTTCGCTTTTAAAGAAAGGCTTATACTCAAATAAAGGCACCAATCCAATTAATTGACTTTTAAGGATTTTTCTCGCCTCATTTTCCTCTTGTTTTTTACCAGTTTCGATTGTATTAACCAATTCAAACCAACTGCCAGTAGCCCTTGTAAATCTAAAGATTAGTAAGCGTTTTTCTGATTTTTCAATTGGATCAACGGGTAACAACGGCGGAAATGGAAAACGCTCGTCTAAGTATTCCATAATAACAGAAAGGTCGTATAAAACGATACCACGGTCAAACAAAGTAGGCAGTGTTTGACAAGGGTTAAGTTCTAAAATTTCTTCCGGCATTTGGTCAACTTTTAGGTTGACCACTTTTCTTTCAATGTTTTTTTCTGCCATGATAAAGCGCACTGCGTGTGATTCTATTTCATCGGCAGCAGAATAAAGAATGGTTGATGATGGGTTTGGTTTGGTTAGCATAATTGAGTATCCTTAAAAAATAAAAAACAGCACCCCTTGTATGGAAGCGCTGTTAAATGTATTGACTAATTGTTTAATTAGTCCTTAGCACGCCACTTGCCATATTTCACATCCTTCCAATATTCTTTTTTCATTAAATAAGCAAGGATAAACAAAATAAACAAAAAGCCTATGACTTTGTAGCCTAAATCAACACGCACCAACTTGGCGGGCTCACCAACATAGTCTAAGAAGTTAGTAATATCTCTAACTTCTTGGTCAAAATCTTCAGCCGATTTGTTTTTCTTAAGCTCCCACAAAACATCTGGCATTGAGGCGTTAACCAAAATTTTGTTGTTCACACCAAATGGGCGAGATTTGTCTGCATAAAAACTACGCAAGTAAGTATAAATCCAGTCTGTGCCTTTTGAGCGAGCAACCAAAGACAAATCTGGCGGTGTTGTGCCAAACCATGTTTCTGCGCCCTTTTCTGACATTGATGCAATGATTTTGTCGCCAATTTTTTTGTCGCCAAACATTAGGTTTTTTTCAACATCAGCATCAGAGATGTTAAGGTCTTTGCCAATACGGTTGTAACGCATAAACGAGATTGAGTGGCAACCCGAACAATAGTTCATAAACAATTGTGCACCATTTTGCAATGATTTTTGATCGTTTATGTCAGTGTTTGCATGGTCTAGGTGTACGCTACTGCTAGCCAAAACATTGAATGAAATTGTCAAGCTTGCAAAAACAGATGTTGTAATTGTTAATAATTTTTTCATCGTATTACTCCGTTACCCGTTCAGGCACTTGTTTGGTTTTTCCGATTGAAGTAAACCAAGGCATTAAAATAAAGAAGCCAAAGTAAGTAACAGTGAAAACTCGTGCTAATATAGAATTTACTGGTGTTACTTTCTCCATACCCAGCCAGCCGAGTATAACAAAACTCAACACAAAAACACCCAGTGCGATTTTGTAAGGGTACGAACGGTATCTAATTGATTTCACTTTAGAGCGGTCTAACCACGGCAGTGCCAATAGAATTAACAGTGCTGCAAACATACCAACAACCCCTGGGAACTGCGAGCCAAACATAGGTGGAATTGCCCTTAATACTGAGTAGAAAGGAGTTAAATACCAAAGCGGTGCAATGCGGTCAGGTGTTTTTAATGGATTTGCTTCAATGAAATTAGCGTGCTCTAAGAAGTAGCCATTTAAAGCAGGGGCAAAAAATACCACAGCTGAGAAAAGCATTAAAAATACCACCACACCAACAATATCCTTGACGCTGTAGTATGGGTGGAATGGAATACCGTCTTTTGGAATGCCGTTTTTATCCTTATTTTTTTTAATTTCAACACCATCTGGATTGTTTGAGCCAACGGTATGCAATGCTACGATATGTAAGAATACCAATACCACCAAGATAAGCGGCAAGGCAATCACATGTAATGAGAAGAAACGGTTGAGCGCCGGATCACCAACGGCATAATCACCTAAAATCCATACCAATAAGTCAGGGCCAATAAAAGGCACCGATCCAAATAGTGAAATAATAACTTGTGCGCCCCAATAAGACATTTGCCCCCAAGGCAACACATAACCCATAAAGGCCTCAGCCATTAGTGCGATATATAAAATTATGCCAAGAATCCAAATCAACTCTCGTGGTGATTTGTACGAACCGTAAAGCAAGCCCCGATACATATGCAGGTAAATCACAATAAAAAATGCCGATGCTCCTGTTGAGTGTAGGTAGCGAATCAGCCAACCCCAATCAACATCACGCATAATGTATTCAACTGAGGCAAAAGCATTTGCCGCATCAGGCTTAAAGTGCATGGTTAAGAAGATGCCAGTTACAATTTGCATTACCAATACTAGCATTGCTAATGAGCCGAAGAAATACCAAAAATTAAAGTTTCTTGGTGTGTAATATTCTGCTAAATGCTCATTCCAAACTTTGGTGAGCGGGAATCTTTGATCAATCCAGTTTTTATTATTGTCCATGATTTAATTTACTCCTAAGATGCACTGGTTGTAGGATCAACACCAATTTGAATTAATGAATCAGATACAAAATGATAAGGCGGAATCACCAAGTTTGTTGGCGCTGGCACGCCTGAATAAACACGCCCTGCTAAGTCAAACTTAGAGCCATGACATGGGCAGTAGAATCCACCTTTCCAAGAATCGCCACCTAAATCAGCCGCACCTAACTCTGGGCGGTAAGTAGGTGAGCAGCCTAAGTGTGTACAAATACCCACAATAACGGCAATTTCTGCTTTAATAGCACGATGATTTTCAGTGATATAAGTCGGTTGGTTTGTTTTTGAATTACCTGTGCTGTTAGGGTCGGCTAAATCGCCGTCTAGTGTTTTTAGGTTGGCAAGTGCTTGTGCATCGCGTCTGAAAATCCAAACAGGCTTTTTACGCCACAACACACGAACCAATTGTCCAGGCTCTAATTTAGTAATATTAACATCAATGGGTGCGCCAGCCGCTTTTGCTCTTGCCGAAGGCATCCATGATGATAAAAACGGCACCAATACAAACCCAACGCCAACGGCACCAACCACGCTTGTGGCGTTGGTCAGAAAGCGCCTCTTTTTGAGGTCTATTACTTGTTCAGACATAAAATTAAATCCTTTATTTATAAACTTATGATGAATAAAAACCTGATAATTATAATGTATATTAGCGTTATACGATAGTTAATTCTTAAAATTGACCTTGACAATCACTTTTTCTATGTGTGTGAGGGCTTCTATTTCCCCCAGCGTACTCAGTAAAATAGCATTTTGCTGTTGGGCACGGAAGGCTAGGGCTTGATTGTGGGTAACAAAAGTGGCAACACCTTTGTCAATAGCGCATAACGATAGCGTTCTAAACTGTTCTGGCAGGTGTTCTGACAAGGCTTCATTAAGACGATTTAATACTCTGGCTTGTGTAAATAACTGCCCTAATACACCTTTCGGGGTAAAATTCGATAAGTTTTTTATTTCTTTAGGCATTGTGTTTAAAATTGTAAAGAGCAATATGTATCATAACATCTATGAGAAAATAGAACCATTTTTTGAAATCGTATTTTATAAATATTAATGAGTATTATAAATAAAATTGCTGCCAAAATTGTCGGTTCTCGTAATGACAGGTTGGTAAAAAAACTGGGCAAAATGGTTGCACAGATTAATGCGTTTGAACCTGAGTTGCAGGCTTTAGACGACAAAGCCTTGGGCGCTAAAACGCAGGAATTTAAGCAGAAACTTGAAAATCAAGCGACGCTTGATGACTTATTGCCAGAGACATTTGCGGTCATTCGTGAAGCGTCTGTCAGGGTGTTAGAGCTTCGGCACCATGATGTGCAAATGGTGGGTGGCATGGTGTTACATGAGGGTAATATTGCAGAGATGGGCACAGGTGAGGGCAAAACTTTGGTAGCAACACTACCCGCCTACTTAAATGCGCTGAGTGGCAAAGGCGTTCATATCGTTACTGTTAATGATTATTTAGCGGCACGCGATGCTCGGTGGATGGGCAAGGTGTTTGAGTTTTTGGGCTTGGATGTTGGTATTATTACTTCAGATATGTTGCCAGAAAACAAAAAAGATGCTTATGATTGTGACATTGTTTATGCGACCAACAACGAATTAGGTTTTGATTATTTAAGAGACAACATGGCATTCACTGCTGAGCAAAAAGTACAACATCAGCTTAATTTTGCCATTATTGACGAAGTGGACTCTATTTTGATTGACGAAGCAAGAACGCCGCTCATTATTTCTGGACCAGCAGATGATTATGCCGATATTTACCAGGCAATTAACCAAATGATTCCAAATTTTACCCAACAAACCGAAAGTGGCGAAGGCAAAGAAGTTGTGGTTGAGGTTGCAGGCGACTATACGGTTGATGAAAAACACAAGCAAGTATTTTTGACCGACGATGGGCACACTAAAGCAGAGAATTTATTGATTGATGCCGAAGTTTTATCAGCGGGCAATAGCCTGTATGATGCCAACAATATTTTACTGATGCAGCATATTAATTCAGCACTTCGTGCGCATGTGTTGTTCCACAGGGATGATCATTATATTATTGATGGCGATGAAGTGGTAATTGTGGACGAATTTACGGGTAGAACCATGCCAGGTCGTCGTTGGTCTGAAGGGTTACATCAGGCGATTGAAGCTAAAGAAGGTGTGAGCATCAAAAAGGAAAATCAGACACTGGCATCCATTACTTTTCAAAATTATTTTAGGCTTTATAACAAACTTTCAGGCATGACTGGTACGGCAGACACTGAGGCAGTTGAGTTTCAAACAATTTACAATTTAGAAACCGTGGTTGTACCACCGAACAAACCCTCAGCACGAAAAGATAGGTCTGACCAAATTTATCTCACTTTGGATGAAAAATTAGAAGCAATTGCCAAAGAGGTAGAAAACTGTCAAAAGATAGGACAACCTGTTTTGGTAGGCACTAGCAGTATTGAAAACTCTGAGGCAATTTCAGAATTGCTCACCAACAAGAAAATCAAACACGAAGTTTTAAATGCCAAGCAACACGAAAGAGAAGCGATTATTATTGCTAATGCGGGTGCGATTGGTTCGGTCACGATTGCTACTAATATGGCAGGACGGGGTACGGACATTGTGCTGGGCGGTAAACTAGACGAAAGCGCAACAGAGCAGCAAAAACAGGATTGGCAGGCGCACCACGATGCGGTAATTCAAGCAGGCGGATTGCATATCGTTGGCACTGAACGCAATGAATCTCGTCGTGTGGATAATCAGTTGCGTGGGCGCTCTGGTCGTCAAGGTGATGTGGGTTCAACGCGTTTTTACCTGTCCTTAAAGGACAACTTAATGCGTATTTTTGCCAGCGAAAAAATGGCAACAATGATGCAACGACTGGGCATGGAAAAAGGCGAGGCAATTGAGCATAAGATGGTCAATCGTGCGATTGAAAATGCACAGAAAAAAGTCGAAGGTATGAATTATGATGCACGCAAAAATCTGTTGGAATACGACAATGTGTCAAACGACCAGCGTAAAGTAATTTACGGATTGCGCGATGAACTAATGAGTGTTAGCGATGTGCAAGACAGGTTTATTGCTATTCGAAAAGAGGTAATTGGCGGCTTATTTGGCGATTATATTTCAGCTGCGCAAACTGAAGAAGACTGGGATGTTGAAGGTTTGCAAAATGCGTTAAAATCAGATTATGCGGCAAATTTTCCGCTACAAGAATGGCTAGATGAAGGTGTGGATGTTGATGAATTGGAGTCAAGAATTATTCAGGGCTTGGGACAGATTTGTGATTATAAAGAAGACATCGTTGGCAGTGAGCAGATGCGTAGTTTTGAAAAAGCGGTGATGTTGCAAACGCTAGATCATTTTTGGAAAGAGCATTTAGCGGCTATGGATTACTTGCGCCAAAGTGTCAATTTGCGTGGTTACGCACAAAAAAACCCAGCCCAAGAATATAAACGCGAATCTTTTACGATGTTTGAAGCCTTGCTAAATACGATAAATGTGGAAGTTGTCAAAGCACTTTCAAGTGTGGCAATTAACGAACACACTAGCGCAGAGGATGTAGAACAGCAAAATAATGAAGGCGCATCAGCACAGCATGAAGGGGTTGTAATGGCAGAAACCACAGTTAATGAAGCAACGGACAACTCACAAACTTATCAGCGCAGTGGCGAAAAAATAGGGCGTAACGACCTGTGTCCTTGCGGCTCAGGCAAAAAATACAAAAATTGCCATGGCTGATTATCATATTGGGCTAATGTCTGGCACCAGTATGGACGGCGTGGACGGCGTTGTGCTTGATAAGGATTGTCAAAAAATTATTACCTCAATTTGCCTGCCTTATTCTGCCTCTTTAAAAACACATTTACAGCGGCTTAGTCAAAGTGGAAAAAGCACTTTAGAGCATTTGGCACAAGTAGATATTGAAGTGGCACAACTGTTTGCTAAAACTGCCAATCAATTAATTAAGCAAGCAAGGCTTGATAAAAAAGACATTTGTGCAATCGGCTCACACGGTCAAACTATTTATCATCAAGGTGGCGTGTATTCTATGCAAATCGGACATGGCGCATTTATTGCCGAGCAGACTGGTATTACCACGGTGGCTGATTTTCGACTACAAGACATTGCTGCTGGTGGGCAAGGTGCGCCACTTACGCCACTTTATCATCAGCATATGCTTGATAAAAAAGACGGTGTGATTATCAATTTAGGCGGCATTGCTAACATCACGACTGTTAAAAATAATAAAGTATTTGGGTTTGACACAGGACCTGCTAATACACTGTTAGATGTTTGGATTAAACAAGAAAAAAACCTTGATTATGACAAGGACGGCGTGTGGGCGCAATCGGGTGTTGTCAATAAAACATTGCTAAATATTTTGCTAGAAGATGCTTATTTTCAAGCACCAGCGCCTAAGAGTACTGGGCCAGAGTATTTTAACCTAGGCTGGTTAGGACAACGATTACCCGCCGATTATCAAGCACAAGATATCGCACGCACTTTGCTAGAATTAAGCGCTGTGAGTATTAGCCAACACATTCCAACAGACGCAATCGTCTATTTGTGTGGCGGCGGCGCACATAATTTTCTGTTGGTTGAGCGTTTAAAAACATTAAATCCACAAAGTGCGATAACCACCACTAGCGATTTGGGTATAGACCCTGATTTTGTTGAAGCCGCCGCTTTCGCTTTTTTTGCCAAGCAAACCTTGGAAGGCAAGCCCTCAAACTTACCTTTAGTCACTGGCGCTTGTGGCACACGCATTTTAGGTGGCATTTATCAGTACCAAGGTAGAGGATGTTAAATGCATTAAACACATTGCTCCACACTAGCACAGAAACTGAAATACTGGAATTTAAGACTGCTGAGCAAAATTTTGATAAAAATAAATTGGGTAAATACTTTTCCGCATTAAGCAATGAGGCAAATCTTGCTAATAAAGAATGCGCATGGTTGGTTTTTGGTGTTGATGATAAACACACAGTTTGCGGCACAAAAATTACTGATAGCACTTTAAATGAATATAAGCAGGAGATTGCCAATAACACATCTCCAACATCCAATTTTATAAACACGCATCGGGTTAATGTTAAGGGGAAACAGGTGTTAATGTTACAAATTCCTTCCGCACCAAGAGGCACGCCAGTTGGTTGGAAAGGGCATTGTTATGGCAGAAATGGTTCAAGTTTAAGTGCATTAAATAATCAAGAAAGGGAGCGCATTAGACTGCAAAATCATGCGTTTGATTGGAGTGCAAAAGTTGTTGAAAATGCAACAGTTGATGATCTTTCTGTTGAGGCAATTAGCGAGGCAAGAAAACAATTCAAGGTTAAAAACCCAGCGCTGGAAATAGAAAAATGGGACAATCTCAAGTTTTTAAATAAAGCCAAAGTTACCGCTCAAGGCAAAATTACAAATACAACTATATTATTGCTTGGAAAGGCAGAGTCCGAACATTTTATCAATCCCGCTATGGCAAAAATCAGCTGGATATTAAAAGACAGGGATAATATTGAAAAAGATTACGCACATTTTGGCTGCCCATTATTATTAAGCGTTAATCAAGTTTATGCCAAAATTAGAAATTTAAAATACCGCTATTTGCCTGAAGGCACTTTATTTCCCGATGAGGTAGATCAATTTGATCCATTTATTATCCGTGAGGCATTAAATAACTGTATTGCACATCAAGATTACACATTAAGTGGAAAAATCAACTTAATAGAGTGCGAGGATGGGATTTTGACTTTTGTTAATTCAGGTGCTTTTATCCCTGGAAGTGTGGAAAAAGTAGTGTCAGCAGATGCGCCAGAAACATATTATCGCAACCTATTTTTAGCAAGTGCTATGGTCGGTTTAGGTATGATTGACACTATTGGTAGCGGTATTAAAAAAATGTTTGTTTCGCAAAAAGATAAGTTTTTTCCTTTACCAAGTTATGATTTAGACCATAACCAAGTTAAAGTCAAAATTATTGGCAAAGTGGTTGATGCTGATTATGCGCGCAGACTTGCACAATCAAAAAATGATTTAACCTTACAGGAAATTATTTTGCTGGATAAAGTAGTAAAACACGCACCTTTGTTGAATTCTGAAATTAAAGCACTAAGAAGTAAAAAATTGATCGAGGGACGCAAGCCTAATTTCCATATTTCATCTTTTGTTGCAGAATCAATAGGAGAAAAGCCTGCTTACATTAAATATAGAGGCATTGATAATGAATATTGTCAAAAAATGATACTTGATTTTTTGAGGAAGTTTAAAACTGGAAAGCGGCAAGATTTTGAAGAAATGCTGTTAGACAAGTTGCCCGATGTGTTAAGCAAGCAACAAAAACGCAACAAGGTTCGAAACAATTTACAAAGCCTGAAAAAGAAAAAGAAGATAAAGCCTTTTGGTAAATTATGGAAAATGTCTAACGCTAAAAATTAGACATTGTTTAGACATTTTTTAGACATTTTTTAGACATTTTTTATTAAAAATATTAGTTAAAACAATAGGTTAAACGAATGTCTAAATAAATAAATTTAATTATTTAACTGCTGAGTTGATAAAAATATATAAAGAAAGCCCTAATTTTTTGAGTATAAATATGAACAATAAAACCCTAACTTTAATCAAACCAGACGACTGGCATTTGCATGTGCGCTCAGGAGCAGCGTTAAAATCAGTGGTTGGCATGACGGCGACTCAAATGGGTAGAGCGATTATTATGCCCAATCTCAATCCGCCTGTGACTAATGCCGCTCAAGCAAACATTTATCGAGAGGAAATTTTATCTGCCTTGCCAAAAGACAGTACATTTACGCCGTTGATGGTTTTGTATTTGACGGACAACACTACGCCCAAAGACATCCAAGAGGCGATGGATAATAATGTGGTGGCAGCTAAGTTGTATCCTGCCGGCGCAACCACTAATTCAGACAGCGGTGTAACCAATATTGTTAAACTTTATCCAACATTGGAGCGTATGCAAAAAACGGGTATGCCGTTATTAGTACACGGAGAAGTAACACGAAACGAAGTGGATATTTTTGATCGTGAAGCGGTGTTTATTGACGAGGTATTGAGACAAGTGGTGAGTGATTTTCCTGAATTAAAAATCGTATTTGAACACATTACTACTAAAAACGCAGTTGATTTTGTGCGTGAGAGTAGCGACAATATCGCATCCACCATTACCCCGCAACACCTTTTGAACAATCGTAATGATATGCTAGTCGGCGGTATCAAGCCACATACCTATTGCTTGCCCGTGCTCAAGCGTGCTGAGCATCAAGTGGCGTTGGTTGATGCGGCTATCAGCGGTAATGCTAAATTTTTCTTAGGTACAGATTCTGCTCCACATACCAAACACGACAAGGAATCAGCTTGTGGCTGTGCAGGTGTGTTTTCTGCCCCCCACGCTATTGAATTATATGCGCAGGCATTTGATAAAGCAGGTGCAATGGATAAGTTAGAAGGCTTTGCCTCAAAATTTGGTGCAGATTTTTATCACCTACCTCATAATACGCAAACTATTACGCTTAAAAAACAAAACTGGACTGTGCCCAATGAATTAGAATTTAATGGCGATGTAATTGTGCCGTTTATGGCAACCAAAACACTGAACTGGAGGCTTGAAGCTCCCCCACTTGACTGGACACCAAACTAATATTTTACGCATTATTTTTCTGTATCAATAATCTTTTTTGAGGTTTGCACCCAAGGTCAGGCTACGAAGGAGCAAAGCCCCAACTTGGAACTTGTTCCAAGCCCTAACTTAAGCCTTAAAGGCTTAATGTTAAGTTAGGGAATATTGTTGCGATAAAACCTCTTTTCATAATCATTAGGCGAGTAATAATCAATCGTTGAATGTCGCCTAATTTTGTTATAAAACACTTCAATATATT
>NZ_FXLV01000012.1 GCF_900180345.1 Bathymodiolus heckerae thiotrophic gill symbiont | reverse complement strand
TCAAAAGAAGAAAGGCCTAATACCTTTGCCAAAAATAAAAATGTAGCAAAAAGAGGGGGCGGAGTTGCGGGAAATGCTCGTAAGGAAACTGAAAAAGAGTTAGGTAGAAGCGTGATTTCAAAACAAAAATATTTGGCTGATGATAACAAAACAAGGCTAGAATAAGCATTATGAACGAAGCAGAAACAAGAGCCGAATTAATTGACCCACAACTTACCGCTTGTGGCTGGGGTGTGATTGAGGGGTCGAAAATTTTGCGTGAGCGGGATGTCTGTAAGATTACTGATGGCAAAATACAAGTCGGTGGTGGCAGGGCAAAGCCATTGATTGCTGATTATATTTTGGTTTATAAGGGTATTAAATTAGCAGTTGTTGAGGCAAAAAATAATGAACTAGAAGTGGGCGAGGGCGTGGCACAAGCCAAACTTTATGCTCAAAAATTAGGGCTGGATTACACTTATTCAAGCAATGGTAAAAGCATTTATCAAATTTGCCTTAAAACTGGGCAAGAAAAAACAGTTGATAATTTTTTAACGCCTGATGAGCTTTGGGATGAGGTTTATGGCGACCTAAACCAGTGGCGAGAAAAATTTGCATTGATACCGTTTGAGGATAAATCAGGTTCGTGGCAATTAAGATATTATCAAGAAATTGCGATAAAGAATGCCTTAGAGGCTATTGCACAAAATAAACGCCGACTTTTATTAACCCTCGCTACAGGTACGGGTAAAACGGCGATTGCCTTTCAGATTGCTTGGAAATTATTTTACAGTCGATGGACTTTAAGTCGTGATGGTAAAAGACAGCCTCGCATTTTATTTTTGGCAGATAGAAATATACTGGCTAATCAGGCGTTTAATAGTTTTTCTGCTTTTGCTGAGGATGCAATGGTGCGAATTACCCCAAAAGAGATTAAAAAAACAGGCAAAGTGCCAACCAACGGCAGTTTGTTTTTTACTATTTTTCAATCCCTAACTGCCAACGACAATACCGCAGAAGAGACAGAAATTGAAAAAGACGATGGACAGGATTATGATAAACAAACTGCTTATTACAACAAGTATCCAAAAGACTTTTTTGATTTAATTATTATTGATGAGTGCCATAGAGGCGGGGCAAATGATGAAAGCAGTTGGCGAGGGATTTTGGAATATTTTTCCCCTGCGGTGCAATTGGGTTTAACAGCAACACCAAAACGAAACAAGAATATTGATACTTATCAATATTTTGGCGATCCTGTTTATGTTTATTCTTTAAAAGAGGGGATTAATGATGGCTTTTTGACACCTTTTAAAGTTAAACGCATTCACACCACGATGGATGACTATATTTACACCAGTGAAGATAAGGTTCTTGAGGGTGAAATTGAGTATGGAAAGAATTACGAAGAGAGGGATTTTAATAAAAAAATTGAGATTAGCGAAAGAGAGAGTAAACGCGTTAAGATTTTTATGCAACAAATCAATCAAAATGAAAAAACCATTGTTTTTTGTGCTACGCAAAAACATGCAGGGCTGGTTAGAGATTTAATTAATCAAGTGAGCGATTCTACAAATGTTGATTATTGTGCACGAGTTACTGCAAACGATGGGGCAATTGGTGATAATTTTTTAAGCCAATTTCAAGACAATGAGAAAACCATTCCTACCATTCTTACGACTTCACAAAAACTTTCAACGGGAGTGGATGCCCGTAATATTCGCAATATTGTTTTGATGCGGCCTATTAATCAATTGATTGAGTTTAAGCAAATTATTGGACGAGGCACACGACTGTTTGAGGGTAAAGAATTTTTTACCATTTACGATTTTGTTGAGGCTTATCAGCAGTTTTTTGACCCAGAATGGGACGGTGAATCTATAGAACCTGAGCCACAAAATTCAAAAGAGGTAAAAGATTGCCATAAATGTGGGCGTAGTCCTTGTGTTTGTATTAAAGAAGCGCAAGATGAAAAGCCTCAAAAAATTAAAATTAAACTGAGCGATGGCAAGGAGCGAGAAATACAACATATGATTGCAACTTCTTTTTGGGACGCAAGCGGCAAGCCAATTTCAACCGAGGAATTTTTACGCAATTTGTTTGAAGAATTACCCAATTTTTTTAAAGACGAAGAGGAGTTGCAGATTTTATGGAGTAATCCTAAAACTAGGAAAACACTACTTGAAAAATTAAGTGAAGCAGGGTTTGGCGGCGATGAATTAAATACGCTAAAAAAATTGATAAACGCTGAGAAAAGTGATTTATACGATGTTTTAGGTTATATTTTTAATGGCAATGTAACGCCAATTACCAGAGAAGAGCGAGTCAAAAGGGCAAAAACTGATATGCTGATGTCTTTAAATGAGAGGCAACAAGAATTTATAGAATTTGTATTGGATAAATATATTAAGACAGGTGTTGAAGAGCTTGACCAAGAAAAATTATCCCTTTTGTTAATGAACAAATATCAGTCATTAGAGGATGCCAAAATGATATTAGGCGATGCGAAAAATATTGTCAGGCTGTTTGTTGAATTTCAAAAATATTTATACCAACCAAAAGCTGCGTAAATTTTCCTTCATAATTAGACAGAAATTTTACAAAATTAAATTATGGCAATAACCGATTGGCACGAGAATGATAGACCCAGAGAAAAACTGCTTAAATTCGGCGCACAGAGTTTGAGTGATGCAGAGTTGTTGGCAATATTTTTGCGCACAGGAATAAAAGGTAAGAGTGCGGTTGATTTGGCGCAAGACTTGTTGACTCAGTTTGGTTCTTTGCATAATTTGCTGAATGCAAAAGAGGGTGAATTTTGCCAAGGGAAAGGCTTGGGGCAGGCGAAGTATGCACACCTTCAAGGTGTGCTGGAGATGGCCAAGCGACATTTTGAATCGAGCTTGAGCAAGGGTGATGCATTTGCCAATCCAGAGCAAATTGCCAAGTATTTGCATTTGCATATTGGTAATTCAAGTCGGGAAAATTTTGTGGTTATGTTATTAGATCAAAAACATCGGTTGATTGAATTGGTGAATTTATTTACTGGCACGCTAAATCAAACCAGCGTACATATACGAGAGGTGGTTAAGATCGTGTTGGAGCAAAACGCATCAGCTGTGGTTTTGGCGCACAATCATCCATCGGGCGACCCCACACCATCGCAATCTGATATTAATATTACGCAAAAAATTAAAGATGCATTGGCACTGATTGATGTGCGGGTGCTAGACCATATTATTATTGGCGATGGTGGGCGCTTTGAAAGTCTAGCGCAACGGGGTAAACTGTGAAATCTAGCGTTGCAAAATGGCTAAAACGCTTAATATTACTTGGCGTTGTTCTTTTTGCTGTGTATTTGAATCAACTACATACGCTAGTTAAGGATGAGTTTTCAAAACCACTTGAAACAACAAATTCCACCTTGTCGTTAGAGCAATATCCTAAGGTGTTGGTCAATATGTTGTTGGTGGTAGAAGACCAGTCGTTTTTTCAGCATTCTGGCGTAGATTTTAGAGAGATTGCTAGAGTTTTGCGTGATTATTTATTTTACGATAAGCCAATGCGAGGTGCTAGTACGCTAACGCAGCAGTTGATCAAAAATTCATTGTTGACACGCAAGCAAACCTTGGATCGTAAACTTAAAGAAGCGCTGATGGCGTTGTTATTAGAATATTCATTTGATAAAAATGTGATTCTCAATCGTTATATGAACAGCGTGTATTTAGGGCAAAGGGGTAATTATGTGGTGTATGGGTTTGAACGCGCGGCACAGTTTTATTTCAACAAGGATATTAATGCATTGTCTTTGCAAGAGTTGGCATCGCTGGTGGCTTTGGTCAAGGGTCCGAGTTATTATCATTTGTTTAAACACCCAAGTCGATTGAAAAAACGCAGAAATTTGATATTACGCTTGTATTATAAACATAAAAATATTATAAAATAACCCAATGAAACAAAACATACTTGCCATCGATACTTGCACCGAGGTGTGCTCTGTAAGTCTTTATTCTCAAGGAAAAACCAACTCTCATTTTGTGCAGGGAGTGGCAAAAAGTTCTGGCTTAATTTTGCCGTTGTGCGATAAGGTGTTTGCTGAGGCGAGTATTTGCGTGGCAGATTTAGATGCTATTATTTACACCAAAGGCCCTGGCGCATTTACAGGTGTGCGGATGTGTGTTAGCGTGGTACAAGGGATGTCGTTGGCGTTTGATATTCCCACTGTGGGTTTTTCTACACTTGAAGTGGTGGGCGCTGGTGCGGCTAAAAAATACCAAAGCAATAAGATTGCGGTAGCACTTGATGCGCGAATGGCTGAGGTGTATTGGGGCGTATATGAAGGCGGCGTACTGACAAGCGAACGCCTAGAGAAGCCTAACGAAGTGGATGTGTTAAGCAATGATTTTATCGGTGTGGGCACGGGCTGGGGGGCGTATGGTGATGAACTTATTAAACGAACGGGCGTTGATAAATTTGTTTCAGATTTTTACCCTAAGTCTGAAAATTTGATTGATTTGTATCTAAGTCAAAAGCCTGTATTTGACGCTGAATTAGCGTTACCGACTTATTTACGCAACAATGTGGCACAAAAAGCGTTAAAATAATTTAATTTTTATCAAACCGATAGTCGATTATGTGGAAATGGATTCAGGCGTTTGCTTCACCACAAAATTTTTACCAAAGTAGTGAGAAAATCATCCCTTGGTTAATGGTTCCGTTTATTTTGCTGTCGTTAGCAGGGCTGTATTGGGGCTTGGTGGTTTCGCCTGCTGATTATCAGCAGGGCGATAGTGTGCGTATTATGTTTGTACATGTGCCAGCCGCTTGGATGAGTTTATTTGTTTATGTGGTGATGGCGGTTGCTGGCGGTATTGGTCTTATTTGGCAAATTAAACTTGCTTTTGTGGTGGCAAAAGTCTCCGCACCGATTGGTGCAGCCTTTACTTTTTTGGCGTTGATAACAGGCAGTATTTGGGGTAAACCTATGTGGGGAACTTGGTGGGCGTGGGATGCACGGCTAACATCAGAGCTTATTCTATTGTTCTTGTATTTGGCTTATATGTCATTGAATAATGCCTTTGATAATCCAAAAACGGCGAATAAAGCTTCTGCCATTTTGGCGATTGTGGGCTTGGTCAATATCCCGATTATTTATTATTCTGTCGAGTGGTGGAATAGCCTGCACCAAGGCTCATCTGTTAGCGTTAGCAAAGTGTCGATGCAAATTGATATGTTTATTGCGCTGATGCTTATCAGTTTTGCTTTTAAGTTTTTATACGGGGCTTTAGTGCTGATGCGCTCTAGAGACGAGGTGCTAGTGAGAGAGCAAAATTCTCGTTGGGTGAGGATGCTGATTACTGGGAGTGAGAAATAATGGAATTTTTGTTATTTGATAAATACACAAGCTATATTTGGGCGTCGTATTTACTAACTTTTGCCACTGTGGCAATTTTATTTATTGGCACTAAGTCAGCGCATAAACGCGCTATGACACAACTACGCATTAAGTATGCACGAGGAAAATAATGACTAAAAGACAAAACAGAATGGTATTTGTAGGGCTGCTTATCGCAGGCGCAATACTGGCAGTAACACTGTTATTTCAGGCACTTGGTACTAATAGTAATTATTTTTATTCGCCAACTGAAGTGGCACAGGGTAAAGCACCTGTTGGTAGGAGTTTCCGTTTGGGTGGTTTGGTTACGGTAGGCAGTTTTAAACGCGAGGATTTAAAATCAACTTTTGAGGTTACCGATAATAAAAACAAATTTACCATTCAATACACGGGTATCTTGCCAGATTTGTTTAGAGAAGGGCAGGGTATTATTACCACAGGTTCTTTGGTAGACGGTATATTTGTAGCAACAGAGGTGCTGGCAAAACATGACGAAAACTATATGCCACCAGAAGTGGCGGATGCTCTAGAAAAAGCCAAAGAAAAATAATGAAGAAGTTTTTCCCCTTAATTTTATTTACTGTATTGGCTTGGTTTTTGTATGATGGCTTAGGGCGTGATACTAAAAAATTGCCCTCGCCTTTAATCGGAAAAACCTTCCCAAACCTTGAAGTTGAAGACTTTCAAACAGGTGAAAAATACCAATTACAAACACGATTAGAAAATAAAGTATCGCTGGTCAATGTGTGGGCATCTTGGTGTGTAACCTGCCGTGCTGAGCATAGAATGTTGAATACCATTGCCAAAGAAAATCTTGTGCAAATGGTCGGTATTAATTACAAAGATACCAAGAAAGAAGGTAAGCGTTTTTTACGCATACTCGGCGATCCTTATGATTTTATTGTATTCGATGAACAGGGAAAATTAGGCTTAGAGTTAGGCGTATACGCCACACCAGAGACTTTTGTTGTTGATAAAAAAGGCGTGATTCGTTTTAAGCGTATTGGCGAAATTACCCCGCGTATTTGGCAAGAAAAAATATTACCAATAATTAGTCAATTGAATTTAATTAATTAAGTATAATACCTGCTTTTTGGGCGCTTAGCTCAGTTGGTAGAGCATCGCCCTTACAAGGCGAGGGTCACAAGTTCAAGTCTTGTAGCGCCCACCAAAAAAAAATGGAGCGGTAGCTCAGCTGGTTAGAGTGCCTGCCTGTCACGCAGGACGTCGCGGGTTCGAATCCCGTCCGCTCCGCCATTTTTTAAATAGCACTCTAAATGAGTGCTATTTTTTTTGCCCACTCGTTTATAATTATCCACCTTGTAAATTTATAAAATTGTACTATGTTAAGTTCTATTAAAGATAAAATTAAAGGTTGGGTTGCTTATTTGGTTGTTGGTTTAATTACTGTTCCGTTTGCTTTATTTGGTATCAGTGAATATTTCACGAGGGCTGCTAATGTTGTAGTTGCTTCGATTGATGGTGAGGATATTTCTAAAGAGGCGTTTTTGTTGGAATTTAACTATACTAAAAGACGCTTGCAACAAGAATTGGGCGAGAAATATACGGCTGAACTAAATAGCATGCTGAAGCTCTCAACTATTCAATCAATGGTGGATAGACGCATGTTGACGCAATTGGCAGATAAGTTGGGCTATGCAATAACTCGGATCGAGTTACAGGCGTTTATTCAAGCAAACGATGTATTCAAGAAGGATGGCAAATTCTCTATGGAGCAATATAAGCAAATACTCAGTCTAAATGGCTACTTGGATATTGAGTATGAGCGTTTGCAGGCAAAAGAATTAATGCAAAATCAAATTAAATATAATTTTCTAGATTCTGCGTTTATAGCGCCATCAATGCTCAAGCGACTACAGTCGTTGAACGACCAACAGAGAAAATTTAGCTACATTCAGCTTGATGTAGCGGATTATGCCAATAAAACAGAAGTAGAGGCTAAGAGTGTTAAAGAGTTTTATGAGACAAAAAAGCAACTGTTTTTTGAACCAGAACAGGTGAAAGTTGATTTTGTTGAATTGTCGTTTAAGGAAATTGCCAAAGGCATTAAGGTGAATGACGACGACTTATTTAATTTTTATGAAGATGAAAAGCAGCGTTTTAGTACCGAAGAAGAGCGCCAAGCTCAGCATATTTTGGTTGAGTCTGAGGAATTGGCCAGTACCATTGTGGCACAACTTAAGCAAGGCGAGGATTTTGCTAAGTTAGCCGCTGAACATTCACAAGATGCAGGCTCAAAAGACAAGGGTGGAGATTTAGGATTTTTTACTGTGGGTGTGATGGTACCTGAGTTTGAGGTTAAGGCATTTGCCATGAAAGAGGGCGAGGTCAGCAGTCCAGTCAAGACAGATTTTGGCTATCATATTATTAAGTTAAACAAGATTAAAGCAGAAACTACTAAGCCCTTTGAATCAGTGCGTGACGAGCTAACCAAGCTTTACACTGAGCAAACCGTGCAAAAATCCATTTACAAACTAACAGAGCAATTAGGCAATTTAGCGTATGAGGCAAGTTTGGAAGAGGTGGCCGATCAAATGGATTTGAAACTTCAGACTTCTGAGTTTTTTGCCCAAGATACAAAAGCACACAATGCCAAGTTTGTCGCTGCAGCTTATAGCGAAGAAGTGCTAAATAAGGGTGAAAATTCTACGATGATTGAACTGTCTAAGGATAAGTTTGTAGTACTAAGAATTGACAGCAAAGTGGCACAGAGGCAAAAGACATTTGATGAGGTAAAATCTGAGATTAATCAGCACTTAGCCAGTTTGCTAGCGAAGACTTTTATTGACAACATTGTTAACAATATTGCCAATTCGTTCGCCAGTGGCGATACGAACGCCGCCCAAGCGTTTATGGACAAAAATCAACTCACATGGAAGGAGGTTGACTGGGTTACAAGAGGCTCAAAGCAGGCAGATATTGAGATTATCAGCCGTGTTTTTGCCTTGTCTAAGCCAAACGATGACGCTACTTACGATGCCTATAGTTTAGATGATCAGCGAGCAGTTGCGTTAAAGCTGTCAGCGGTCAAAACATCTGGAAATGCAGTAAACAGTACATTACCAAAGGCAATTCTCAGTCTTGAATCTGAGGAAATGTTTAAAAGTATTTTAGCAACATTACGCAAAAATGCCGATATAGAAATTTTTGAAGATCGTTTGTAGAGAATCTGTACAAAAAAATACCAGCGAAAGCTGGTATTTTTTTTATTTGGATTGAAAGTTATAAATTCGGGCCTTTATCGTAGAAATTATAACCTGAATCAATGTAGGTAATTTCGCCAGTAATGCCTGAGGCTAAATCTGAACATAAAAACGCAACAGCGTTGCCGACTTCTTCGGTGGTTACATTGCGTTTAAGTGCTGATGAGTCAGCGGCATAATCTAGCAATTTACCAAAGTCTTTAATACCAGAGGCAGCTAAAGTTTTAATTGGGCCAGCAGATACGGCATTGACACGAATGCCTCGATCAGGGCCCAAAGCTGCTGCCATGTAGCGCACATTTGCCTCTAGCGAGGCCTTGGCAACGCCCATTACATTGTAATTCGGAATGGCACGAATGCTGCCTAAATAACTTACGGTCAGTAGCGCACCGTTGTCATTTAACATCGAATTTGCGCCTTTTGCCAATGCGGTGAAACTATAAGAACTGATGTCATGTGCAGTGGCAAAGTTTTCACGGGTAGTGGCTTCAATGTAGTTGCCATCTAGTGCTTCTCGTGGGGCAAAAGCCACCGAATGTATTAAAATATCAAAGTTATCCCAATGATTTTTTAATTCTTCAAAAGTTTTTTCAATGCCTTCGTCGCTAGCCACATCGCATTCAATCACAATATTTGAATGACAAACAACGGCACATTTATCAACTCGTTTTTTAAGTTTTTCATTTTGATAGGTGAGTGCAATCTCACATCCTTGTTTTGCCATTGCGTGTGCAATGCCCCATGCAATCGAGCGGTTTGAAGCAACGCCGACAACCAATGCCTTTTTTCCATCTAAAAATCCCATAACAATCTCACTTTATTAAAATAAACAAATTATAATGATAAATTTTACCTTGTAATTTATATGTTGGATATTTTACTCACACCGATTAAAGCCATGCGTTTACGCTATGTTCCTCTATTATTGGTGTATTTTTCTTATGGGAGTAGTGTTTTTACTGCCATTGCTGAGAATTTTTGGGTCAAAGACTCGTTGGACATGAGCGCTGCGGATTTGGCAGAGTTGGGAATATGGCTAACTGTGCCGTGGACGGTGAAGATGATTTTTGGCTCATTAGTGGACAGTGTGCTGGTTTTTGGCTCTAATCGAAAGTCTTATGTATATATCGGTGCATTGCTGATTACCCTTAGTTCTCTGATGATGATTGCAGTGGTGGGCGATTATTCAATCGTTGCGGAATTTCCTAAAAAAAGTGTCTATATTTTTGCCAGCGTGATTGCTGTGATTGGCTTTGTAATGCAAGATGTGGTGGCAGACACGATGAGCACCGAGGTGGTGGATAAAAACCAATCTGAGGCAGAAATCCACCAAGAATTGGCAAGCATTCAGGTGTTGGCTCGTTTGTCATTAGGGTTTGCGATTTTTATCACTGGCTGGGTTGGTGGTGAACTGGCAGATGTTTTTAAAGACAATCGGGAAGTGGTGTTTATTATTGCATTATTTACCCCTTTATTGTCCATTCTTGGGGTAACGCTGGTGCGTCTTAACCCTGTGCCAGTGTCTGAGATTAACACCCATGTGTTATTTGGTGGTTTGATTTTTGCAATATTTATTGTTTCTATGGGCTACGCACAAGTGCCTTATTCGCAAGAGATTGTGTTTGTTGTCTCACTTGGTGTTGTATTGTATTTGTTGAATGATTTGAGACCTTTGCATAAATATGAATAATCATCAAAAATCCACTTTTCACCCGCTTGGCGATTTTTTAAACTCAGCCTTAGCCCTGCTAGGACAAGGTTTAAGAAAATCACCAATCTGGCAAAAATTGAATTTTGCTAATCATCCCTATTTATGCAAAGGTCTCGATTTGATTGGCGATTTAAGTGCGAGTGCTATTCGCCACATTAAAATGGTAATGATTATTATTTTTGTTTATAGAGCAATGCCCTTAGTTGGTGTATCCTTACAATGGTGGCAGATTGATGCGCTTGGGTTTGACGAGTCATTTTTTGCAAAACTTTCAGCCATTAGTGGTGGTATTGCGCTGGCGGGCATGTGGTTTAGTGCCAAATTTATTGTCAAACGCAATATTGCCGAGGTGCTGATTTTCTTAACCATTATTGGCACTGTATTGTCGCTGCCGATTATGGCAATGTATTACGATGTTCATACTATGCTTGGCATTGAGGCACGAACGGTGGCGTTGGTAGACACCGCATTAGCCTCTCCATTTAATTATATTGCCCAAGTTTTAATGCTCACTTTGGTGGCAATTTATGCCCCTGAGGGTAGAAAAGGCACTTGGTTTGCGCTAATGGCATCGCTGATGAATATTGCCTTATCAGCGGGCGGCTTGCTGACCAAATACCTGAATAAAGTCTTTATTGTTAGTCGTGAGGTTGTTACTGATAGCGTGGTAACTACTGCACAAAATTACACAGAACTTGGCAGCCTGCTTTGGATTGTCATTGGCGTAGGCTTTGTGGTGCCTATCGCTGTTATCTTAAAATTTAACCCAAACAAAGCATGAGTATTCGTAGATATTATAGTTGGGCTTTGGCGTTAGTTTTACTTGACCAAATCAGCAAACTTTCGGCTTACGAGTATTTAGGTGGTATTGGTAATTCAGTCGATATTAATGAATATTTTAGGCTAACTTTTGTGCATAATTACGGCGCAGCTTTTAGTTTTTTAGCTGATCAAGGTGGGTGGCAACGCTATTTTTTATCAGGCGTGTCTGCCACTGCTGGTATTGTGATTACTGTTTGGATGTTTAAAACACCCCTAAAATACAAGTTTAAACTCATCAGCTTAACCCTAATTTTATCGGGTGCTGTTGGCAATATGATTGACAGAATAGTAAACGGCTTTGTCATTGATTTTATTGAACTGCATTATCAAACTTTTTATTGGCCAATTTTCAACTTTGCTGATATTTTTATCAGCCTTGGCGTGTTGTTATTAATCATAGTGGATTGGAAAAAATGAGTGATTGCTTGGTTATCGGCGGTGGCGTGATTGGGATGATGAGTGCCCGCACGCTGGCGATGGCAGGTGCTAAAGTAACGCTGATTGACCAACGAGCGTGTGGCAAGGAGTCCTCTTGGGCAGGCGGAGGTATTATTAGTCCACTTTATCCTTGGCAGTATAGTGATTTGGTGAATGAGCTGAGTAGGGCGTCGCAGGCGGTTTATGGGGATTTGTGTGCGGCATTGCTGGACAATACAGGCATTGACCCCGAATATATCCACTCAGGGTTGTTAATGATGGATGAATACAACACACCTGAGGCGCAAGAATGGATGGACAAACATCGGTTTGATTTTCAGTCTCATCCCCAAGGTGCTTTATTTGCAAATATTGCCCAAGTGCGTAATCCTAGATTGTTAAAAGCACTCAAAGCCGATATTTTTAAACGCGGGGTTAAGATTGTTGAATACACTAAAGTTAATCAGTTAATAACTGAAAACAGCACCACACTTGGCGTTGTTACCGATAATAAAAAGTATTATGCCGATCACACGATTGTGTGTAGCGGCGCTTGGAGTTCGTCTTTATTGGATGCTAAAAATACAATTTACCCGATAAAAGGGCAGATGATTGTCATCAAATCTAAGGCTGGCGTGGTTGAGCATATCGTCCTTGACCAAGGTAGGTATATCATCCCTAGAAAGGATGGTCAGCTTTTGATTGGCTCTACCATGGAGGATGTGGGGTTTGAGCGTAGTATTGACGCCCAAGTTGGTGCTGATTTGCTGGCATTTGCTGTTGCCCGATTTCCACAATTAAAAGATGCTAATATTGAACATCACTGGGCAGGCTTTAGACCTGCAAGTAAAGCGGATGTTATGATTGAAAAACACCCTCAGTTAGCGCATTTATACATTAATACCGGACATTTTCGTAATGGACTAAATATGGCGCCAGAAAGTGCCAACAGAATAAAACAAATGATTGAGGGATGAATGCTTACTAGAAAATTAGACAACTACTTATTTGAATCTTACTCAGATGATATTCCTGTGTTTTTAAAGAAAATTTATGCTGCTAGAGGCGTGTCAGAGGCGCAATTGTCTTTGGGCCTCGCCCATCTTTTATCCCCTAATTTTCCCCAACTAAACACCGCCCTTGACCTCCTTGGGCAGGCTTTGCTTGCTCAAAAACGCATTTTAATTGTGGGTGATTTTGACTGTGATGGCGCTACTGCATCGGTGGTGGCAGTTAAATCGCTGAGAATGATGGGCGCTAAGTATGTGGATTTTTTGGTGCCTAATCGTTTTGAGCATGGTTACGGATTAAGTCCTGAAATTGTTAAATTGGCAATCAAGGAAAAACAACCTAATTTGATTATTACTGTTGACAATGGTATCTCAAGCTTTGACGGGGTGAAGTTGGCAAAAGACTCAGGTATTAATGTGATTATTACCGACCATCATTTGCCCAGCGATAAAGTACCAGAGGCAGATGCGATTATTAATCCTAATTCAAAGGGCTGTGAGTTTTTAAGTAAGAATTTAGCGGGTGTTGGCGTGTGTTTTTATTTAATGTCGGCACTTAAAACCCACCTCACTAAGTGCGATTATTTCACTCAGCACAGTATTCTTCTGCCAGATTTACGCACTGTGCTAGATTTGGTGGCACTCGGCACGGTGGCAGATGTAGTGAAACTCGACCAAAATAATCGTATTTTGATTGACCAAGGTATTCGGCGTATTCGGCTCAAACAATGCTCACTCGGTATTTTAGCGTTATTAGAAATAGCCAATCGACCCGCACAAGCCTTGCAAGCTAGTGATTTGGGCTTTGCTGTTGGGCCTCGTTTGAACGCCGCTGGTCGTCTAAGCGATATTTCTCGTGGCATAAAATGCCTACTCACCGATGATATCAACGATGCGCGTCGCTATGCCGCAGAATTAGAGCAATTTAACCAAAAGCGCAAAGAACAACAAATCCGTATGCAGGAACAAGCGCAAGCCATTGTGGACACACAAGAGGTAACAGAGGCTAAATTTGCCATCAGCTTGTTTGACCCCTCTTGGCACGAGGGTATTGTTGGTATTGTGGCCGGCAAACTCAAAGAGGATTACCATTGTCCAGTAGCAGTATTTGCCCAATCAGGTGATTTTTTAAAAGGCTCAATCCGCTCTATTCCCAGTGTTCATATCAAAGATTTACTGGATTTGGTAGATAGGCAAAATCCTGATTTAATCTTAAAATTTGGTGGTCATGCTATGGCAGCAGGTTTAAGCATTAAAAAAGAAAATTTTGCCAAGTTTGAAATCACCTTTGCAAACGCCATTCAAGCACATCTTAATAACCAAATCCCCAAAGTCGAACTCCTTACTGACGGTAAACTTGAAGTCTTTGATATTTCCTTAGACAACGCACAATTATTAGCAGATGCTGGGCCTTGGGGGCAAGGCTTTGAAGAGCCCATCTTTTACGGTGAATTTGAACTCGTCGAACAAAGAATTGTCGGCGAAAAACACCTAAAATGCCGCCTAAAACTGATGGGTAATAGCACCATATACGAAGCCATCGCCTTCTTTCAGTCTCCCATCAAAGATACAACAGCGCAAATTGCTTATAAGTTATCCATTAATGAGTGGCGTGGCAGTTGTACTTTACAATTAATGGTTGAGCAAATAAGTGCTTTAAAATAAGGTAAAATAGCGTCTTTCATTTTTTAAAGTTTTTAACCATGCCAATAATTACCCTGCCAGACGGTACTGAAAAATCCTTTGACCAAGCCATTAGTGTTTTTGATGTTGCTAAGTCAATTGGTTCGGGCTTGGCTAAGGCGACGCTTGCGGGCAAGGTAAACGGTGAACTGATGGATGCTGCTTATGTGATTGAGGTGGACAGCTCGTTGTCTATTATTACTGACAAAGACGCAGAAGGGCTTGAGGTAATTCGCCATTCTACGGCGCATTTGTTGGCACAGGCGACACAGATGCTTTATCCTGATGTACAGGTAACGATTGGTCCGGTGATTAAAGATGGTTTTTACTATGACTTTTCCTATAAAGACGGCTTTTCAGAGGGCGATTTAGCTAAAATTGAGAAGAATATGAATAAGTTGGTGAAGCAAAATCTGAGGATTGAGCGCAGTGAGATGTTGCGTGATGAGGCGGTGCAATTTTTCAAGAATAAGGGCGAACATTATAAGGCGGAAATTATTGAATCTATTCCTGCCGATCAAACACTGTCCTTGTATAAGCAGGGCGATTTTATTGACCTTTGTCGTGGTCCCCATGTGCCGTCCACTGCCAAACTCAAAGCCTTTAAATTGATGAAACTGGCGGGTGCTTATTGGCGTGGCGATTCTAATAACGAGATGTTACAACGAGTGTATGGCACAGCTTGGGCGAGCAAAGAGGATTTGGCGACGCATCTGCATAGATTAGAAGAGGCTGAAAAGCGTGACCATCGAAAAATTGGTAAAACCCAAGATTTATTTCATATGCAAGAAGAAGCTCCAGGCATGGTGTTTTGGCATGAAAAAGGCTGGACATTGTATCAAATTGTTGAGCAATATATGCGTGGTGTTTTTAGAGACAATGACTACAAAGAAGTGCATACGCCACAGCTGATTGATAAAAGTCTTTGGGAAAAATCAGGGCATTGGGATAAGTTTGGCGATGCGATGTTTACCACCAGCAGTGAAAACCGTGATTATGCGGTAAAGCCGATGAATTGCCCCGCACATATTCAAATTTACAATCAAGGCTTAAAGTCTTATCGAGATTTGCCGTTGCGTTTGGCAGAGTTTGGCTCTTGCCATCGCAACGAGCCGTCAGGCACGCTACACGGTATTATGCGAGTGCGTAATTTTGTACAAGATGATGGGCATATTTTTTGTAGTGAAGCACAGATTCAGAGTGAAGTATCGGCGTTTATTGATTTGACTTTTAAAGTTTATCAACATTTTGGTTTTGACAATATTGACATTAAACTTTCTACTCGCCCAGAAAAACGAGTGGGCTCAGATGAAGTGTGGGACAAGGCAGAAGCCGCACTCGCACAAGCCTTAAATAACAAAGGCATTAAATGGGAATTACAAGAGGGTGAGGGTGCTTTTTATGGGCCAAAAATTGAATTTGTACTGAAAGACTGCCTAGAGAGGGAATGGCAATGTGGCACTTTACAGGTGGATTTTTCGATGCCAGAGCGCCTAGATGCACAATTTATTGCCGAAGACGGTTCAAAACAAACCCCAGTAATGTTGCATCGTGCAATCGTGGGTTCGCTAGAGCGATTTGTGGGTATTTTGATTGAACACTACGAAGGCGCATTTCCATCTTGGTTGGCACCCATTCAAGCGGTTATCCTTAATATTTCTGAAAAACAGGCAGATTTTGTTGTTGATATTGAGAAAAAATTAAAAAAACAAGGGCTTAGAGTGATTTCGGACTTGCGGAATGAGAAGATAGGCTTTAAAATACGCGAACACTCTATGCAACGCTTTCCATATTTATTGGTTATCGGTGATAGAGAAATGGAAAATAACGAAATTTCAGTAAGAAAACGCGGTGGCAAAGACCTTGGGTCAATGTCAATTGAGGCGTTTATTAAGTTAGTAAAAGAGGATTAATTATTAAAAAACCAAATAGAATACGCATCAATAATTACATTAAAGCGCCTAAAGTGCGTGTTATTGATAGTAAAGGTGAGCAGGCCGGTGTATTAGACACGGAAAGTGCACTAGAAATGGCGAAAAAATCTAAATTAGATTTAGTGGAAGTGTCACCAAATGCTGAGCCACCCGTTTGCAAGGTGATGGATTTTGGCAAGTATCGGTATGAGCAGAAAAAGCAACTGAGCGACCAAAAGAAGAGACAAAAGAAAACCACCGTTAAAACTATTAAATATCGTCCTGGTACAGAAGAAGGCGATTATCAAATTAAATTTAGGAATTTGGTTAAATTTTTAGACAATGGTGATAAAGTTAAAGTAAGTATTTGGTTTCGTGGTCGTGAAATGCAACATCGCGAGCTAGGAATGGTAATGCTAGACAGAATTGAGAAAGATACAGAAGAGTTTGCCAATGTAGAGCAAAAAGCAAAGATGGAGGGTCGTCAGCTAGGCATGATGCTGGCACCCAAATCGAAGAAGAAATAAGCACAGCTTATTTTATTATGAGTTGTTGAATGCGAGAGATGTATTTTTTGCGTTCAACAGGTCTACTAATAAACCGCCACTCGTTGAGTGGCTTATATGTCCCATAGGACAAGGAGTAAATTATGCCGAAGTTAAAAACCAACCGAGGGGCTGCAAAGCGCTTCAAAAAAACTGCCAGTGGCGGTTACAAATGTAAACACTCTCACCTGCGTCATATTTTGACCAAAAAGAGTACTTCTAGAAAACGCAGTTTGCGCGCACCAGACACAGTCGAAAAGGCCGATGTACCAATGGTTCGTAAAATGTTACCGTATAGTTAATAGGAGAATAGAAAATGGCAAGAGTATCAAGAGGTGTGCAAGCGCACGCAAAACATAAGAAAATTTTAAAGAAAGCTAAAGGTTATTACGGTGCAAGATCAAAGGTCTATCGTGTTGCTAAACAAGCAGTTATTAAGGCAGGTCAGTATGCGTATCGTGACCGTCGTCAAAGACGCCGTCAATTCCGTAGGCTTTGGATTGTGCGTATTAATGCTGAAGCGCGTAACAATGGTTTGAGTTATTCAAGAATGATTGATGGCATGAGCAAAGCAGGCATTGAAATTGACCGTAAAGTTTTATCAGATATTGCGATTTTTGATAAAGTAGCATTCACCAAGATTGCCGAACAAGCAAAGGCGGCTTTGACTTAAATAAATAAGGCGTATAATTACGATTCAACTAATAAGAAAGGGTAGTAGAGTTATGAAAATTAAAATAATATTAATGGCGTTAATAGTGGTATTTTTATCGTCTTGTGATTCTTCGATGAATCGTTTTACTGAAGATAGTCGAGGTGCGAATACTTATTCTCGCGCTGAAACTGGCAGGCTTTCTAGTGTGGCAGAAGGGATTATTATTTCTATCAAACCCGTTCGATTGTCAGGCTCTAAAGGCATGGGTTCTGGAGTTGGCGCCTTGTTAGGGGCGGCGGCTGGTGCTGGTGCAGTTGGTCATCATGATAGTGACCGAGCCGCAGGTGCCGTTATTGGTGGTTTGCTAGGTGCAATGGCAGGCAGTGCGATTGAGGAAAACTCGACTGAATCGACTGGTTTTGAGTTTTTAGTGAAATTAAGCACGGGTCAGATTAAGGCCTTTACGCAAGAAGGCAAGCAAGACCTTAGAGTGGGCGATCAGGTGTATGTTATTCATGGCGGGCAAACTGTGCGTTTAACGCGTAAGTAATTGACTACTGGTGATCGATGATATTCTCAATAGGGCGAAAGATGCTATTGAAAAAGCGCAAAACTTAAATGATTTAGAAGAGTTGAGAGTGACGCTTTTAGGTAAAAAAGGTGAATTAACCGCTTTACTTAAAGGACTTGGTAAACTAAGTGCAGAAGAGCGACCAAAGATGGGCGGGGTGATTAACCAAGCTAAGGGCGTGGTGCAAACGCTGTTAACTGAGCGCAAAAATACACTGGAAACCATTGCATTAGAGGCGCGTTTATTGAGTGAAAAAATAGATGTTTCTTTACCTGGTCGTAACACCGAAATGGGCGGGCTTCATCCTGTTACTATCACGCTGAAGCGCATTCAGTCGTTGTTTGCAAAAAATGGCTTTGAAGTGGCAGCTGGTCCTGAAATTGAGGATGATTTTCATAACTTTACTGCGCTTAATATCCCTAAACACCATCCAGCGCGTGCGATGCATGACACTTTCTATTTTAATGATGGGTCTGTACTTAGAACGCATACCTCTCCTGTGCAAATTCGCACACTTGAAAAACAAAGCCCCCCTGTGCGTATTATTGCACCAGGGCGTGTGTATCGTTGTGATTCAGATATTACCCATACGCCGATGTTTCATCAGGTGGAGGGGCTGATTGTTGATAAAGATGCAAATTTTTCCCAGCTTAAGGGTTTGTTGATTGATTTTTTGCGCGCCTATTTTGAAAAAGAAGACTTAAAAGTGCGTTTTCGCCCTTCATATTTTCCTTTTACCGAGCCTTCGGCTGAAGCGGATATTGAGTGTGTTATTTGCAATGGAAAAGGCTGCCGTGTTTGCAAAAAAACGGGATGGTTGGAAGTCTTAGGTTGTGGCGTTGTACATCCGAGTGTTTTAAACTCGGTGAAGATTGATAGCGAGGAATATACTGGGCTGGCTTTTGGCATGGGCGTTGAGCGTTTGGCGATGTTGCGTTATGGAGTGAATGATTTACGCCTATTTTTTGAAAATGACGTTCGTTTCTTAAGACAATTTAAATAAGGATTTTTGAGATGAATATTTCAACAACATGGTTGCGTGAATGGATTGACCCAAAAGTTAGCGATAAGGTGTTAGCGGAGCAGCTGACAATGGCTGGCTTAGAGGTTGATGGTATTGCACCCATCGCACCTTATTTTGAAAATGTTGTGGTAGGCCGTGTTGTGTCTTGTGAAAAACATCCTGATGCCGATAAATTAAATTTATGCCAAGTGGATGTTGGTTCTGGCAATAATCTACAGATTATTTGTGGTGCTAGTAATATTCGTACTGATTTAAAAGTGATTGTTGCCACGATTGGTGCCGTGTTGCCAAATGGGTTGAAAATCAAAAAAGCCAAACTTCGTGGTGTTGAATCATTTGGTATGATTTGCTCAGAAGCTGAATTAGGTATGGTAGATAACTCAGACGGCATTAGTGAACTAGAGGTTGATGCGCCTATTGGGGAAAACATCAGAAAATATCTAAATTTAGATGATAATATTATTGAGTTGGATATTACACCTAATCGTGGTGATTGTTTTTCGGTATTGGGCGTAGCGCGTGAAGTGAGTGCCAATTATAACTTGCCATTTATCATGCCAAATATTAGCGTTTCAGCACAAAGCAGCTCCAATATTGACACTCGTGTTAGTAATGCCATGGCTTGCCCTAAGTATTTGACCAGAAGCATTTCAGGTATTGATAACACGCTCAAAACACCCAAATGGATGGCTGATAAGCTCATGCGTTCTGGTCAGGCACTGCATTCACCAGTGGTAGATATTACTAACTTTGTTTTAATGGAGTTAGGTCAGCCAATGCATGCGTTTGATGCTGCTAAAATCAAGGGCGGAATTAAAGTTAGAAATGCCAAATCGGGCGAGAAAATTGAATTATTAAACGAAACCACAGTGGTGCTGGATGAGGATACTTTGGTTATTGCTGATAACGATTCAGCACTTGCTATTGCTGGTGTGATGGGCGGACTAGACAGTGCTACGCAGAGTGAGAGCACAGATATTTTGCTGGAAAGTGCGTTTTTTGAGCCAGTATCAATTGCGGGCAAGGCAAGAAAATATGGCCTGCACACTGAATCTTCACTGCGTTTTGAGCGAGGCGTAGATTTTAATATCACTGAGTTAGCAATGGACAGAGCCACGCAATTGATTATTGAAATTTGTGGCGGTCAGGCAAGTGAAATTAACACTTGTATTGATGAGACATTTTTGCCAAAACTCTCGGCAATCATTATCACTCAAGACAAGATTCACAAGGTTTTGGGCTTTGAATTAGAAGCCAAATGGATTGAGGAAAAATTTATTGGGTTAGATTTTAAAATCAGCGACAAAACCGAGCATTCTTGGACCATTATCCCGCCAAGTTTTAGGTTTGATATTCGTATTCCTGCTGATTTGATTGAGGAGTTGGCGCGACTGTATGGCTATGACAAAATACCTGTGCAGAAGTTGGCACTTGATGCGACTATTAACACCATTCCAGAGGCACAAATTGATAAATATGATATTGCACAATCTTTGGTAACACGAGGTTATCAAGAGGTAATTACTTACAGTTTTATCTCAGAAAAATACCACAATCTGATTGATGTAAATGCCAATAAAATTATGCTGTCTAATCCAATTTCAGCAGAATTATCTATCATGCGCTCATCGCTTTGGGCAGGCTTATTGCAAAGTGTTGAATCAAACCAAAGGCGTGGACACAATAATGCTAGATTTTTTGAAATTGGTTTGTGTTTTTCTGGTGTTAAAGCAGAGGAACAATCAAATAAATTGGCAGGAGTGGTTTCAGGCAATCGTTTTGATGCACAGTGGTTAGGTGATTTAATGCCAGTGGATTTTTTTGATGCTAAGGCTGATTTAGAATCATTGCTTAAACTCACGGGCACTAGATTTGAATTTAGAGTGAGCGAACACCCCGCTTTACAAAAAGGGCAAACTGCCAAGATAGTATTAAATGGGAATCTGGTCGGCTGGATTGGCGCTTTAACGCCAAATGTTGCCAAAGAATTGTCCTTGCCTAAATGTTATTTATTTGAAATTGATTTAGAAGCACTGCTAACAGGCAAAATTGCTAAATACAAAGCCTTTTCTCAATACCAGCAATCTCAACGAGATATTGCACTGGTGTTAGATGAGTTAATTCCCGTGTCTGAACTGATAGACAGTATTGAGGCGTTACAACAGCCTGATTTTGTCGGAGTGAGTTTGTTTGATGTCTATACAGGCGAAAATATTGAGACTGGAAAGAAAAGTGTCGCGCTTAATCTAACTTACCAGTCCCTAGAAGCAACTTTAAGTGATGATGAAGTAAATACCAAAGTAGACAAAGTGTTGGTGCTGATGAAAGATAAATTTTCAGCCACTCAAAGATAATGTCAGTTACTAAGAAAAATATCGCCGATCTGTTGTCAAAGCAAATGGGCATCAGCTACAGTCAAGCGTTGTTGATTACCAATGATTTTTTTGACACGATTAAAGCATCGCTTGCTAAAGGTGAGGCCGTTAAGTTGTCGGGTTTTGGTAATTTTGTTGTTAGAGAGAAAGTGGCTCGACCTGGTAGAAACCCAAAAACAGGTGAGCCAGTAATCATCTCAGCCAGAAAAGTGGTTACTTTCAAGGCGGGATTAAAACTCAAAGAAACAACCCGATCAGGGGCTTCATAGCTTATTTCGATATAGCGCTCATAAAGCCTTTGAGTACGGGCATTGCCTTGTCAATTAAATCTTGGTCTTGTGCCGTGTTTCTGATTTGGTCTTCTAATGTCTTGTTGGTCGCTTTGAGCGTTACTTGATAATCATCATCAAACTCAAATGCGATAAAGTAAAAACCCTTGCCCTTGTTTCTGGTCGAATGCACCGCCAAAAAATCTGTTTCCCATGAAAGCTCTGCTTGATAAGCGACAGATGAATTGGCACTGTCTTTTTGTACTAAGATAAGGGTACCACCAAAATGAAAAATAAACTTGTCAGCACTGCAATTTGATGCGGGTTTAATTTGTAATTCGTTGCTATTCAGTGCATCAGAAATTTGTTTGAGTTGTGGGCCGCTAAGTTGGATATATTTAGCATCTAAATAATCATTAATGTTACTATCAGGGTAATTATTTTCTAGAAATTTAATTAGTTTTTTTAACATATTGCTCTCTTGGAGAAAAAAATCCTATTATAATCGTAAAATCTATGAGTAACGCCCAACAAAATACCTTATTAGGTTTGCTATTAGCATTTTTAGGCACTTTTTTGTTTGCCTTAAAATCTATTTTTATTAAATTGGCTTATCTTGAAGGGCTGAATAGCGATGTTGTGCTTATGTTACGCATGGCAATTGCATTGCCTATTTACCTTAGTATATTGGGTTATCTTTTTTGGAAAAAAGACAAATTTAAGACACTTACCCAGACAACATTTTTCAGTATTGTTGGACTGGGTTTTATAGGGTATTTTTTAGCATCCTTGCTGGATTTAAAAGGGCTTGAATACATTTCTGCTGGCTTGGAAAGATTAACTTTATTCACTTACCCTATTTTTATTGCCATTTTAGGCGCACTATTTTTTTCCACACCCTTATCCAAACGCATTGTTATTGTGCTAATCACAACTTATTTAGGTTTGTGGATTATGTTTAGCCAAGAAAGCCTGTTGAGCGGTAATAACGACACCAAAATTGGCGTTATACTGGTGTTATTTTCAGCATTGAGTTACGCATTTTATGTATTATTTAGTAAAAATATCATCACTAAAACTGGCTCTGTTTTATTTACCGCAGTTGCCATGAGCATCTCTAGCGTATTCGTCTTATTCTTTTATTTCCTACTATTTGATTTTTCCCAAATATCCATTAGCCATAACGCATGGTTATGGGTATTTTTATTGGCGACAGTGAGTACAGTGATACCCAGTTTTTTAATCAGTGAGGCAATTCACAGAATTTCACCACTACAAACGAGCATTATGGGTATGCTAGGGCCTGTTGTTACTATTATGCTAGCAGTATTAGTGCTTGCTGAGCCATTTGGTATTCATCAGTTTTTTGGTGTTGGCTTGGTGGTGTTAGGCGTAGGGCTGCTGATTTTTAGGCGCTAGTTTGTTTTTTCTTCCATTCGACAAAGGAAATTAAGTTGTTGCTTGGATCTTGACTTAAAATTTCGCTCATGCTTTTTGTTCCCATTGACAATAAATAATTAAGATTGTCATTAAATTTTGCCCCTTCGATGACCAAAATATCATCTTCGTGAATCTCAAACATAAAGCCGCCGTTGGGAATGGGGCTCATTGAAAGCGTTACTGTGTAATGGTCTTTAATAATACTTTGTTTAATGGAATACATTAATCCAATGTTATAGCCCGATTGGGTGAAGCCTTTAATTGCCACGACTAAAACATCGTTTTTGCCCTTTTTTGAGGAATTAAAAATGTCCACAATATCCTTAATCGTAGAATAGAACGGTACTTTTTTGACTAGCAACTCAAGCATAGAGGCGATGCGCGTGGTAGCAATACTGCCAATAACAGATAATGCCAACACCGTGGCAACAACCCCTGCAATTACCCACAATAGAAAATACTCACTGGTATTAACGCCCAGCCCATCAAACAAAATGAGGGTTAATATTGAGGCTTTTGCAAATAACCAATCCACAATAAAAACGATGAGCAGAATGGGCAAAATCCAAAAGAATCCTTGTAGCGCAGTATTAAATATTTTTTTAAACATTGTTTTATAATTTCTCCATTTTTAACACTGAATAAGCGACTTGCTCATAAGGGTGTGCGGATTTCATTGCCTGTATTACTTGCTTAAGAGAAGCCTTCGCACATAGCATCTCAACCTTATATTCCTCAATAACTTCTAACTCATCCAGTGTGCCAATAGCAGGATTAGCATTATTAACTGGTTTGAATTGTCCAGCGCCTTGCGTCTGCCAAGCACAGTGTTCGTAGTTATCAAATTGTCCTGCACCTGCTTTAAACATTGCGTTTTTAACAATATCTAAATCAGTTTCAGGCACATAAAAACTAATTTGATACATTAGAAATTTCCTTTTAAATAATTCAGCCTTTCTGCTTCTTCCATGCGTTCAATCGCATATCTTAAAGTAGTTCTAGGCAGCTGTGTGTAATTTTTTTGTAGAAAAGTTTTGCAAACATCGGGGGCTTTTTTATGCACCTCTCTGAGCATCCAGCCAACGGCTTTGTGAATCAAATCTTGTTTATCTGTGAGCAATAATTTGCTGATTTTGAGTGTGGTAGAAAACTCATTTTGCTTGATAAAAGCCCAAGTTGCCACAATGGCAATGCGCCGTTCCCATAAGTCATCTGAATGCGCAAAATTAAACAGCAGTGGCAGTTTTTCTGGATGTTGGTGTAGATAATCCCCGACAATTTGCGGCGTGGTGGTGTCCACCAAATCCCAATTATTAACTGCTTGGATATTGCCAATGTAATAACCAAACACCGCCTCCTGATTGCCAGCCTGATACTGATTAACCAGCATAATCAGCCCACAATGGCGCACTTCGTGAACAGGGTGGCTGATAAGTTTGTCAATTTCTTTAAGGTCAATTGTCTTGAAATACTGCTTGGCCACTTGCCGAGTTTGCGGTACACGCACGCCGATAAATTTATCAAACTCTGAGTATTCGCCTTTGCCAGTTTTAAAAAACCACTCGTTGGTTTTCTTGCGCTCAGGCGTTGCGAAAGACTCAAGTGTTTTAATTATTATGTTTGCATTCATAGACTATAATTTTAGCTTATGAATGATGAAAAATTACTTAGATATTCCCGTCAAATCCTCTTGCCAGAAATAGGTGTAGAAGGACAGCAAGCGTTACTGGATTCTACAGTGCTGTTAATTGGATTGGGTGGCTTAGGTGCCCCCAATGCTTTATATCTCGCTGCTAGTGGCGTTGGGCATTTAATTATTGCTGATTTTGATCAAGTGGAATTGTCTAATCTTGCCCGCCAGGTCATTCATCACACGAGTGATATTGGCAAGGACAAAGTCGCCTCTGCCAAAGAAAAAATGCTGGCAATTAACCCCGATATTCAAATCACCACCTTGACAGATTTAAACGAAAACAATATAGCGGATTGGGTGCAAAAAGCTGACATCGTGCTTGATGGCACTGATAATTTTGACACTCGTTTCAAAATTAATCAGGCTTGCGTTACCCAATGCACGCCTTTGATTTCAGCTGCAGTTATTCGCTTTGAAGGGCAGTTGTCTGTTTTTAAGGGTTATGAAGAAAATCAGCCCTGTTACCAATGCCTCTATTCAGTTACAGGCAACAGCGACGAGAATTGCACCAGTAACGGTATTCTTGCTCCTGTTGCAGGACTGCTCGGCACTATGCAAGCACTGCAAGCCCTCAAAGTTTTGCTAAATTTAGGGGAACAGCTGGTAGGTAAATTACTGATTATTGATGCACTAGGTATGAATTTTAGGGCTGTAAAGTTAAGCAAAGATCAACATTGTCCAATTTGCAATCAGTAAACCTAATACCAGTATTTTTTTTATATAATCTAGCGCAGTGAAAAAGAAAAAGCGAAACTATTGGTGATAATTTGGGGCTTCTTTAATTATTGAAACATCGTGCACATGAGATTCAACCATACCTGCTGAGGTTACTTGAACAAAAGTGGCATCGGTGCGCATTTTGTCTAGTGTTGCACAACCTGTATACCCCATTGACGATCTAACGCCGCCGAGTATTTGGTGAATGATAGGACGGATAGAGCCTTTAAAAGGAACACGACCTTCAACGCCTTCTGGAACTAATTTGTCTGCTTTAGAATCTGCCTGAAAATAGCGATCAGACGAGCCGTGCGCTTGATTCATTGCCCCTAATGAGCCCATACCACGATAAGATTTGTAAGAACGACCTTGGTAGAGTTCAATTTCACCTGGAGACTCTTCTGTGCCTGCTAACATTGAGCCAAGCATCACGCAATAAGCGCCAGCAGCAAAGGCTTTGGCAATATCACCAGAATAACGAATGCCACCATCAGCAATCAGTGGTACACCTATACCTTTAAGGGCTTGGGCAACATCAGAAATGGCAGTGATTTGTGGCACGCCAACGCCAGCAACAATACGAGTGGTACAGATACTGCCTGGACCAATGCCGACTTTGACACAGTCTGCACCTGCTTTAACCAAGTCCAGTGCAGCGGCACCAGTGGCAATATTGCCAGCAATAATGTCGAGTGTCGGGTGTTTGGCTTTGGTTTTTTTAACACGGTCAAGCACGCCTTGAGAATGCCCATGTGCGGTATCAATCACAATCACATCTACACCGGCTTCAACCAAAGCATCAATGCGTTTGCCTGTGCCATCACCTACACCAACAGCAGCACCTACTCGTAATTGTTCTTTGTCGTCTTTGCAGGCGTTAGGGAAGTCAGTTGATTTTTGAATATCACGAACGGTAATCATACCTTGTAAAGTAAAGCCATCAGCGGTAATAACGACGCGTTCAATGCGGTGTTTTTGTAACAATGCACGAACTTCGCTCATATCTGTACCCTCTTCAACAGTAATGAGTTTGTTCTGCGGGGTCATTACATTTTCAACCAAGTCATTAAGGTTGGTTTTAAAGCGAATATCTCTACTTGTTACCATGCCAACAATAGTATTGCCATCTACTACAGGCAGTGCGGAAATTTTGTATTGCTGTTGTTTGTCGTGCACATCTTTAATCGTTGCCTTGGCATCAATGGTAATTGGGTCTCTAATAATGCCAGACTCAAAGCGTTTAACTTTATGTACTTCTGCCGCTTGCTCTGTGGATGACATATTTTTATGAATAATACCAATACCACCTTCTTGTGCCATTGTAATTGCTAAGCTAGCCTCGGTTACTGTGTCCATTGCAGCTGATAAAATGGGTGTATTTAGTGTAATATTTTTGGTTAATTGTGTCTTTAGGTTAACTTCTTTTGGCATGGTGGTCGAATGTGCGGGCACAAGTAATACATCGTCAAAAGTCAGTGCGGTTTTTAGTAAGTTCATTTTAAAATCTCCTTTGATTTGTGCGTTTTTGGAAAATAAAGCCTATGATAAATCCAAAGAACAAGACCAGTGCGCCAACGATAAACCAGTTTCTAGCGCTGGATTCTTGTTCAACAGTACTGTTATTTTGTAATAATTGCAATTCTACTTTTAGTTGCAGTGCTTGCGTTTTAAGGTTTTTATTTTCGTATTCAAGTTTAAGTGCATCTTTATAAGTTTGCTTAACATGCTCTTTTTCTGATTTTAATTTACCAGATTGAATAGACAATTCTATATTTTTCGCCTTTAAATTAAGTACTTGTTTTTCAAACTCTTTGTTTCTGTCGTTTTTTTTAGAAAGTAATAATTGATTGTTATTATTACTGCGTTTAAGTGCTTCTAATTGCACTCTTGCAGGTTTATTAGAGGTTAAATAGCGTGAAATCATCCAGCCAATGGTTTGCTCAAATTTAACTTTAGTCCAGCCGTTTTCAGTGGCTAAAATTTCTAATTTAGTGCCAGAATCTAGCATTTTAATGAGGTTACTAGGGCTGTTTTGAATTTTACCTTCAGAACGCATAGGGATAGGCACCATATCGGTTACATAGACGAATGATTTGGCATTTACCACTGAATACGACAATAAAAGTAGTGAAAATAAAGTGTTTTTTAGTTTCATAAGTTGTTTATTTTTCCTAATTGTATTGATAAATCAGCAATGGCATTTTCTGTTGCAAGCAATCTTTCTCTTTCTGTATTGACAATGGCTTCAGGTGCACTACTGACAAATTTCTCATTGTTTAATTTCCCTTCAAACTGTATTTTTTGTTGGTTTAATTTTTCAATTTCTTTATTCAGCCGTGCAATTTCTTGTTCTTTGTCAATTAATCCCGCCAAAGGAATGAGAATTTTCATCTCTCCTACTAATGCTGTGGCTGATTCAGGCGCTTCCTCGCTAAGGGGAAGTTTATCAAGTGTTTGCATTTTTGACAAGGCATTTAAAATATTGGCATTATTGTCAAGATAAGCTTCATCAATCGCATTAAAATCTTGTACAAAGCAATGTAACGGCTTGTTAGGTGAAATATTCATTTCGCCACGGATTTGGCGTACGCCCAAGATGAAGGTTTGCAACCATTGAATTTCTGCCTCAGAGCTTGTTGAGATGAGTTGAGAATCAACTTTTGGATAAGATTTTCTCATCAAACTGCTGTTGTCTTGGCCGAGTAGAGTGCTACATTGTTCAAATATTTCCTCGGTAATGAAGGGGATGATAGGGTGAAGTAAAGTAACGATTTCATTCAGGACTTTAATCAGCGTGGCTTGTGTGCCAGCCTTAGTCGCCTCATCTGCCAATAAAGGCTTGGATAATTCTAAATACCAATCGCAATAATCACCCCAAACAAATTCGTAGAGTTCTTGACTCATTAAATCTAGGCGATAATCACCCAAATGCTTTTCAACCTTGGCTTTAGTGTCTTGTAAACGAGACAAAATCCACGCATCGGCTGTTGATATTTGTGCATTTGGATTAATGCTTTCACCTTCGAGCTTCATCAGCACAAATCGAGAGGCGTTCCAGAGTTTGTTGCAAAAATTGCGATAGCCCTCAACGCGCTTGAGGTCGAATTTAATATCTCGTCCAAAAGAGGCAAGTGCAGCGAAAGTGAAGCGCAGTGCATCGGTGCCAAAAGCGGGAATACCATCGGCAAATTCTTTTTTGGTTTGTTTTTTAATTTTCTCTGCCATTTTTGGCTGCATCATACCTTGTGTTCTTTTTTCGAGTAAATCTGCCAAGGAAATGCCGTCAATTAAATCAATCGGATCCAGCACATTGCCCTTAGATTTAGACATTTTTTGCCCTTGCCCGTCTTTGATTAAGCCAGTAATGTAAATGTCTTTAAATGGCACTTCACCAGTAAATTTCAGCCCGAACATAATCATTCGTGCCACCCAAAAGAAAATAATATCAAAGCCTGTTACCAAAACATCGGTTGGGTAAAAACGCGCCAAATCAAGGGTTTTCTCAGGCCAGCCCAAGGTTGAAAATGGCCACAGAGCAGAGGAAAACCAAGTATCAAGCACATCTTCGTCTTGCCTGAGTGCCACGCCTTCACCCGCTTGCTTTTGTGCTTCTTCAAGTGAATCTGCCACAAAAATATTGCCTTTGTCGTCATACCATGCGGGAATGCGATGCCCCCACCAAATTTGGCGAGAAATACACCAATCTTGAATGTTGTCCATCCAGTTAAAATAAGTTTTGTCCCAATTTTGTGGGATAAAGCGAATCTTGCCATTTTTCACCGCATCAATTGCAGGCTGTGCCAATGGCGCAATTTTCACAAACCATTGGTCGGTTAGATAAGGTTCAATCACGGCATTGGTTCTGTCGCCGTGTGGCACCATCAATTTGTGGGGTTCGATTTTATCTAACAGACCTTGTGCATCTAAATCCTGAATAATTTTTTTGCGTGCTACAAACCTGTCCATACCTATATAAGCGCTATTAATCGTATCATTAATTTTGGCATCATCCGTCAAGATATTGATAATAGCTAAATGATGCCGTTGCCCCATTTCATAGTCGTTGAAATCGTGTGCAGGAGTGATTTTGACGCAGCCTGTGCCAAAATCTATATCCACATAATCATCCGCAATGATGGGAATTTTTCTATCAGTGAGTGGTAAATCAATGGTTTTGCCGACAAGATGTGTATAACGCTTGTCATCAGGGTGGACGGCAACAGCGCTATCGCCCAGCATAGTCTCAGGGCGTGTGGTTGCTACTACCAAATAATCATCGCTGTTGGTAATTGGGTAGCGCATATGCCAAAGCGAGCCTTGTTTTTCGGTGCTGATTACCTCAAGGTCAGATACAGCAGTATGTAAGACTGGATCCCAATTCACTAAGCGCTTGCCACGATAAATCAGCCCTTCTTTATGCAGTTGAATAAAGACTTTTTTTACTGCATCTGAAAGCCCATCATCCATTGTAAAACGCTCTTTATCCCAATCCACTGAAGCGCCTAGGCGACGCATTTGCGAGGTGATTGTGCCACCAGATTGTTCTTTCCAATCCCAAATTTTTTCAATGAATTTTTCTCGACCAACTTCATGGCGAGTGATGTCTTGAGCAGCTAATTGACGCTCAATCACCATTTGCGTGGCAATGCCTGCATGGTCTATACCCGGCTGCCACAGCGTTTGCTCGCCTTTGCCACGATGATAGCGCGTCAGCACATCCATAATAGTGTGCTGAAATGCGTGTCCCATATGCAGACTACCCGTTACATTTGGCGGCGGCAACATAATGCAATAGGCGTTTTTACTGGTGGCGTTTGAGTTTGAAGAGAATAAATTTTGATTTTCCCAAAGTGAGCGATATTTGGCTTCGATTTGTTCAGGATTATAGGTTTTTTCCATTAACTTATAAAGAGGGATTAAACTTTACAATTATACTATAGTGTAATGTGAGACCTTTGCATAAATCAACCAAAACCACACCAATCCAGTAAAATAACAACCATCTAAAATCAATCAAAAAAATAACAATGTCTTGGAAACAAACAACTCAACATTCATTCGCAGACTCTCTTGTT
>NZ_FXLV01000011.1 GCF_900180345.1 Bathymodiolus heckerae thiotrophic gill symbiont | reverse complement strand
AACAAGAGAGTCTGCGAATGAATGTTGAGTTGTTTGTTTCCAAGACATTGTTATTTTTTTGATTGATTTTAGATGGTTGTTATTTTACTGGATTGGTGTGGTTTTGGTTGATTTATGCAAAGGTCTCACTATGCTGATAATGTTTAGCGTGCCAATCCAGTGCAACTTCTCTAAAAGGTTGCTCAGTTGCCAGCTTGATTTTCTGAGTTTGCTTAGAGCAGAGGGATTAATACCTTGCTCCAACATATCCATATATTCCCTTTGTTTGGCTTTTGCTTGTTTCATGGAAATTTGTGGATACTTTCCCAACGAGACCATACAACGTTTTTTTTTGAAAACGAGTATCTGAATCGCCACAATTGGCTTCCTGTTGCCTTAACCAAGAGCGATAATCCAGCGTCGACATTGATGGTATAATCGCTGTTTTTCGACTTAGCGTTCTTTATTTCTATATTTGTTGCCATAGTGTTTCCCTAGTTTATCAGATAAAGTGTATACCATTCGTATACCACCTTGATTGCAATAGAGAGAAACCATGTGAAACAACTTGAAACTATAACGCTTTGATTTATAATTAAAAACAATAGGCGTTGAGACAAATTGAAACAGCATAAAACACTGTTTCGGATTTCTCTCTCCACCAAATTATTTTGTATTTTCTTTGAGACCTTTGCATAAATATGAATAATCATCAAAAATCTACTTTTTACCAACTTGGTAATTTTTTTAAACCTAGCCTTAGCCTTGCTAGGGCAGAGTTTAAAAAAAATACCAATTTGACAAAAATTGAATTCTGCTAATCATTCATATTTATGCAAAGGTCTCTCTTTATCAAAAGAAAAAATACTCGTAATCGCCTTAGGGTAAAAATATGAATCTTACTCCAGACTTCTACCCAAAAGACATTGTTGCAAGTATTCAGGTTTTAATCAAAAAAGGGTTAAAAATAGTGGATAAAGCTGCCAAAGGCAAGACTTGGGCTGAAGTGGTTGAGCCTTTGGACGAATTTGAGTTTGAATTGGGTCATTGCACTAATGTTAATTCACACCTAAACGCAGTGATGTTTAGTGAAGAATTTAACACTGAGTATGAAAAAACTTTGCCACTAATAACCAATTTTTATACTGAAATCAGTAGCAATAAGGCGCTGTATCAGGCTTATAAAAATCTTGAAAGTGGGATCTTAGACGCGCAACAACAGCACATTGTTAAAGAGGTGATAAAGAGTTTTGAACTCTCTGGCGTAGGGTTATCGGGCAAGCAATCAGCTCGATTTAAGGCAATTAAAGAGCGTTTAAGTGTGTTGAGCAATCAATTCTCTAAAAATAGTTTACTGGCGACAAACGAATGGAAAAAAGTAGTTTCTGAGACGGATTTAAAGGGTTACGGCGAAGACCAACTTGCCAAGATTAAGAAGGGCGATGGTTACGAGCTTAGTTTACAGATGCCAATCTATATGGATGTGATGGTATATGCGGATAATCGCATACTGCGTGAAGAGGTGTATAAAGCCTATGTGTCCCGTGCGTCAGAGGTGGGAATTACGGATAAAAAGTTTGATAATAAGACCATTATGGATGAGATTTTAGCCTTGCGATTAGAAATGGCAAAAATTTTGGGTTTTGATAACTATGCGCAGCGTTCTATTGCATCCAAAATGGTTGAGTCTGAAACTCAAGTGATTGATTTTTTACAAGATTTGGTGCGACACTCAAAGCCACAAGCAAAGCAAGAATTAGCAGAACTAAAGGCCTTTGCGGGTATTGAATTAATGCCTTGGGATTTGAGTTATTATGCGGAAAAACTCAAAACTCAAAAATTTGGCTTTAAAAAATCTGATGTAATACCGTATTTTCCTGAAAATCAAGTGTTGGATGGTTTATTCACAATTATTGAAAATCTTTATCAGGTTAGCATTACAGCGATAGATGAAGCGTGTTATCATCCTGATGTTCGGGTTTTGGATATTAACAACAAAGCTGGCTTGGTGGGGCGAATTTATTTAGATGTCTATGCTAGAGAGGGTAAACGAGGTGGCGCTTGGATGGCAGATTATCAGCCGTTGATGGGTGATAATAAGCCCATTGCTTTTGTGGTATGCAATCTTAATTCACCTTCTGAGAGTAAGCCAGCTTTGTTTGAATTTGATGAAATTATTACCCTATTCCATGAATTTGGGCATGCATTGCACCATCTATTAACCACAGTTAGATACCCCTCAGTAGCTGGTATTAGTGGTGTGCCTTGGGATGGAGTGGAATTACCGAGCCAGTATATGGAGTTTTTTTGTTATGAGCGATCTGCGGTTGAGCTGTTGTCTAAACATTGGCAAACGGGTGAATCGTTGCCTGATAGTTTATACGACAAGCTTATTGCCTCTAAAAACTTTCAGTCAGCACTGGCGATATTGCGTCAATGCGAGTTTTCTTTGTGGGATATTAAAACGCATGCACAAAGCAAAGATACTTACACAATATTAGAGGAAGTTAGAAGAGAAACCGCCTTGATGACGGGCATTAGCGAAAATCGGTTTTTAAATACTTTTGGGCATATTTTTAGTGGTGGTTATGCGGCTGGCTACTTTAGTTATAAATGGGCTGAAGTGTTGGCAGCAGATGCGTATTACTTCGTGCAATCTCAGGGTGGCATTGGTTCAAATACGGCAAACGCTTTCTTAAGGGAAATATTACAAGTTGGTGGTAGCCTAGATTTTATGAGCCAATACCTCAAATTTAGAGGCGAAAAGCCTAGCACCAAGGCATTGTTCAAATCAAATGGCATTGATGTGCATAAAAATGGATAAAATTACCTTTTTTAAAAATTAATTTTTAATGAAAATAACACCCTTGAATTCACATCATAAGTACAACACTCGTTAGTCGGTCAAAAGAGTATATTAACCACTCTTTAACCTGATAAGAAAAAGGAGTGAAATAGGAAAAAATATACGCAATTGACCTGCGAACAAAAATATCATATTTACCTGTTGAAAAAACAAGGATACAGTCAAACTTTTATTGCCAATTCAATAGGTAGAAGTAAACCAACTATTTCTCGAGAATTATCTCGTAACAGTTGGGAGCGTGGCTTAAACGAGAGCCATAATGATTTATTAAGGCAATTCTTCCCCAGGCAAATGGTTTGGACAAGGTAAGTGAAAAAGAAGCGTTTAGAGTAACGGATTTAACGAACAATAGACCAAGGAAATGTTGAGGTGGAAAGCCCCATTTAAGGTCTTTGCGCAGTTAACTGGTAAAGACTATTTTTTGAATGGAAGTGTTGCACTTATGGGTTGAATTCGCCTAAGGTTAAATTTATGAAATGGTTTATTACACTTATAATGGTAATATTAGAGACCTTTGCATAAATAGGGATGATTAGCAAAATTCAATTTTTGCCAGATTGGTGATTTTCTTAAACCTTGTCCTAGCAGGGCTAAGGCTGGGTTTAAAAAATCGCCAAGCAGGTGAAAAGTGGATTTTTGATGATTATTCATATTTATGCAAAGGTCTCTATTAGTATTACTTTATTTTTCCGTTTATGACGCTTGGTTATCATCTACCCCTAATAATAACGCATCTTATTATAAAATTAAAGCATTAGTTGAGTTTTTTATTGCAATGATTTTTATACTATCTGCCATTATTTATTTTTACCTATAACCTACGCTTTATCGTTTTTTCTATGCCTTAAATGTCCATCTTACTTCCTTATCATCTGAATATTGAACTGGATTACTATCAATCTCAAAAGTTGCAAAAGTTAATAAAGACTAAATCTCTACTAAGGCTATCAGCCAACTTCTCTTCAGAGAGATTATGCCATTGCCTATTAGCATGCTTTAAACAGGCTAACGGGCGAATAATCAACCCTAATGTGGGCTAGTTCTTTAACTGTTACCTTCCAATCGATGATTTTGTTAATAATGTCTAGTTAGTATGTTGACGAGACTATCAGCAAAGGTTTATTCTTGGGTGGTTATAACGCACATTATTTATATAAGTATTTGATAATTATATTATTTTACTATAAATGTCAGGATAAATACAAGATTTTTAGGGTTAATTTAGGATTTTTTTTGGTTTAATGCAGGGGTCTTAACTTGTGCGTACTCTAGACTTAAGTGAGTTAATTATTGGCAAAGTTGGTGTTGAAAAGGCAGTACGCTAGATTGTCTTTTGATAATGGTATTATATATTTACTTTATGAGACCTTTGCATAAATAGGGATGATTAGCAAAATTCAATTTTTTCCAGATTGGTGATTTTCTTAAACCTTGTCCTAGCAGGGCTAAGGCTGGGTTTAAAAAATTGCCAAGCGGGTGAAAAGTGGATTTTTGATGATTATTCATATTTATGCAAAGGTCTCTTTATACTTGAATTTGGATGATAAAAGCAGGTAAAATTATTCCTTTTTATTTTTAAAGAATAGAGTTTAATATGATTAAGTTTTTAGTAGGTGGTGTTATAGTTTTGGCACTTATTGGTGGTGCAATTCAGTTTCAATCAACAGACAAAGATTGGTCTTTGGTGATGAATAAAGAAGCGGCAAAAAGCAGTGTGCAAAACGGTGTTATTAAAGTTTACGACTTTGGTAAAGCATTGTTTGACAGTGCTGTTGAAAATACTGATTTAACTTTATCAAAAGACAATTCTAGCGCTAAACCTTAGACAATAAAATTGTACCATTGGTACCACCAAATCCAAATGAATTGGAAATTGCGTGGTCAATTTTTATTTCCCTGGCTTCATTGGCACAATAATCCAAATCGCAATTAGGGTCTTGGTTGAAGATATTGATGGTAGGTGGTGCCACTTGGTCTCTAATGGCTAAAGCAGTAAAAATTGCCTCAATACCACCAGTAGCCCCCAGCAAATGACCTGTCATTGATTTGGTGGAACTTATGACAACTTTATAAGCATGTTCGCCTAAGGCTGATTTAGTGGCATCGGTTTCTGCTTGATCGCCAGCAGGGGTAGAAGTGCCATGTGCATTGATATAATCAATTTGTTGTGCATTAATGCCTGCATTTCGTAGCGCATTTTTCATACATCTAGCCGCACCTTCACCGCCTTTGGAGGGCAGTGTCATATGATAGGCATCGCCACTCATACCGTAGCCTGAGATTTCAGCGTAGATTTTTGCACCACGCGCTTTGGCGTGTTCGTATTCTTCTAACACAATAACACCAGCGCCGTCGCCAAGCACAAAACCATCACGGTCTTTGTCCCAAGGCCTAGAGGCAGTGGCTGGGTCGTCGTTACGAGTGGATAGCGCACGCGCTGCTGCAAACCCACCTAAACCACAATTGGTGGTTGACATTTCCGCACCACCAGCGATCATCACATCTGCATCACCATATTCGATTAAACGCGATGCATCGCCGATATTGTGTGTGCCAGTCGTACAAGCGGTAACAATGGCAAAATTTGGCCCTTTAAGCCCATATTTAATAGACAGATTGCCAGAAATCATATTAATGATAGAAGAGGGAACAAAGAAGGGGGAAATGCGCTTTGCACCTCTTTCTCTAAAAAGGTTTACGGTTTTTTCGATAGCGCCCAAGCCACCAATACCCGCACCAATTGCTACGCCAATGCGTTCAGCGTTCTTTTCAGTTATTTCAAGTCCACTGTCTTCAATTGCTTGAATGCCTGCTGCCATGCCATAATGAATAAACAAATCCATTTTTTTAGCATCTTTGGGTTTTAAATAATCGGCAATGTCAAAATCCTTAACCGAACCACCAAAGGTGACAGATTGCCCTTCGGTTTCGATATTGGTAAGGGTGTTGATGCCTGACTTGCCTGCAAGAATATTATCCCATGCGCTTGACAGTGTTGAGCCAACGGGTGAAACAATACCCATACCAGTAATAACAACTCTTCTTTTACTCATAGTAACACAAAGGACTCCTATAAAAAAAGTGCTTAATTCTTATCAAAGAAAGCACTTTTAGGTGTTAATTGCAATGGAAATTATAAATTATTGTTAACATAGTCAATAGCCTCTTGAACCGTTGTAATTTTTTCTGCTTCATCGTCAGGAATTTCACAGTCAAACTCTTCTTCAAGCGACATTACCAACTCAACAGTGTCTAAAGAATCTGCACCTAAATCGTCAATAAAGGAAGCGTTATTATCAATATCACCACTTGCGTCCAACTGTTCAGCTACAACTGCCTTTACTCTTTGCTCAATACTCATTTGTTATTTCCTGTGTGATTGTTTAAAAGTGATATTTTATCGTAAAAAATATTTATGTAATGCTATTTTTGCAACTATTTTTGATAGTAGGTAGGGTCTGTTATTTCCGCTTCTTTAAAGCCCAACTTTCTATACTCGCAAGCATCGCAAAATCCACAAGCAGCGCCATTTTCATCTGCTTGGTAGCAGGTAGTAGTGAGTGCATAATCCACGCCTAATGACAGTCCTTTTTGGATAATTTGAGCCTTGTGTAAGTCTATAAGTGGCGTGTGAATGGTAAGTTTTTTCCCTTCAACCCCTTGTTTAGTAGCTAAATTTGCCATAACTTCAAAGGCATTAATATAACTTGCACGGCAATCTGGATAGCCTGAATAGTCAAGCGCATTAACACCAATAAAAATAGCTTGGCAATCGAGCACTTCTGCCCACGCCATTGCATAAGACAAAAAAATGGTATTGCGTGCAGGCACATAGGTAACAGGTATTTCGTTGCTGGGTTTGAATTTAGGTACTTTAATAGCATCATCTGTTAGCGCCGATCCGCCAATATCATTTAAGCAAATATTGATGGTTTTGTGTTTGACAACAGAAAACAATTTGGCGATTTGTGTGGCCGCCTTAAGCTCTGATTTTTGTTTTTGCCCATAATCAAAACTCAACGCATAACAATCAAACCCTTGGGATTTAGCAATGGCAAGGGTAGTGGTAGAGTCTAAACCGCCTGATAAAAGAATTACAGCCCTAGACATTGGCAAGATTGCCTTTTTTTTCTAGCCATTTTTTACGATCTGGGGCGCGTTTTTTACTCAGTAGCATATCCATCATTTGGAAAACCTGTAGCGGGTTGTCTAATGTTAATTGAATCAGGCGGCGGGTGTCTGGTAGCATGGTGGTTTCTCGTAGTTGTGAGGGATTCATTTCTCCTAGTCCTTTAAAGCGTTGTACTTGTATTTTAACACGCTTGTTTTCTTTTTCGATTTTGTTGATAATACTGTCTCTTTCTCTGTCATCTAGCGCGTAATGCACTTGTTTCCCCGCATCTATTCGATACAGCGGCGGCATAGCAACAAACACATGACCTTCTTTGATAAGTTTGGGAAAATGTTTGACGAATAGAGTGCAAATCAGCGTTGCAATATGTGCACCATCAGAGTCTGCGTCTGCGAGAATGCAGATTTTTCCGTATCTAAGTCCTGAGATGTCTTCATTATTTGGCTCTAAACCAATGGCAACACTAATATCATGAATTTCGTTACTGGCAAGCACTTGATCAGAGTCCACCTCCCATGTGTTGAGAATTTTACCTCGTAGCGGTAAAATAGCCTGATATTCCTTATCTCTTGCTTGCTTTGCAGAGCCACCCGCAGAATCACCTTCCACCAAAAACACTTCGGTTCGCTCAAGGTCATTGCTGGTGCAATCGGATAATTTTCCAGGTAGGGCAGGACCGCTCACAATTTTCTTACGCACCACTTTTTTGCCTGTTTTTAGGCGTGATTGCGCATTCATAATTGCCAATTCAGCGATATTCTCAGCAATAGAAGTGTGTTGATTGAGCCAAAGACTAAAGGCATCTTTAACTACATTGGTGACAAAACTGGCGCATTCTCTGGAGGAAAGGCGCTCCTTAGTTTGCCCTGAAAACTGTGGGTCTAGAATTTTAATAGAAAGCACGAAGGCAATTTTTTGCCAAACATCATCTGGCGTTAGTTTGACATTTTTTGGTAGCAGACTTCTAAATTCACAAAACTCTTTTAATGCATCAGTCAATCCAGAACGCAATCCATTTACATGTGTACCGCCTTGAGAGGTAGGAATGAGATTGACATAACTTTCGCTAACCACATTGGTATTGTATTGCGTCCAAGCCAGCGAGCAGTGCAGTTGTTGCTCTTTGGTTTCATAATTAACGATAAAGGGTGTTTCTGGTAGGCAATCCAGCCCATCTAATGAAGCAGACAAATAGTCTTTTAACCCTTCTTTGTAACGCCAATGGTCTTTGGTGTCGCCTATTTCATTGTAAAAGTTAATCTCTAAGCCCGGGCACAGCACTGCTTTTGAGCGTAAATTGTGTCTGAGTTTAGTCACAGAGAATTTAGCAGTGTCAAAAAATTGTATATCAGGTATGAATTTAACTGTGGTGCCCGTGTTGCGTTTACCCACTGTACCAATAACTTCAAGTTCGGATTTTTTAAGACCACTGGCAAACGAAATGTAATGTTCTTTAGAGTCTCGTTTAATCCAGATTTCTACTAGGGTCGAAAGGGCGTTAACTACTGAGATGCCAACTCCATGCAAGCCACCAGAGAATTGATAAGAATCATTAGAGAATTTACCACCAGCATGGAGTTTGGTGAGAATAACTTCAACACCAGAGCAGCCTTCTTCGGGGTGAATATCAACTGGCATACCTCGTCCATCATCCTCAACCGATAAAGAGCCATCTTTATAAAGCACAACAGTAATTTTTGTGGCATATCCAGCCACAGCCTCATCAACACTGTTGTCTATAACTTCTTGCGCTAAATGGTTGGGTCTTTCAGTCTCAGTATACATACCTGGGCGCTTACGCACCGGGTCTAAGCCTGATAACACTTCAATTGAGGACGAGTCGTAATTACTCATAAGTTGTAATGCCTAATAATATTTTGCACGGTATCATACCAAAAAAGCCCCGTAAAAACGAGGCTTTTATGTCGTTAACTTATCTATTTAAATTAACCACTTTTCTTTGCGAGTGTTTTATTGCCTTAGTAAGGCAATAAAATACGAGTTACATCATGCCCGGCATTCCGCCGCCCATGCCTGCATCTGCTGGTGCTGAAGAGTTATCATTAGGCATTTCGGTTACCATTGCCTCAGTGGTAATCATCAAGCCAGAAATACTCACTGCATGTTGCAAGGCAGCACGAGTTACTTTGGTTGGGTCTAAAATACCCATCTTCAGCATATCGCCGTATTCGTCTGTACCCGCGTTATAACCGTAGTTGCCTTTGCCATTAGCCACTTCGTTTAACACTACAGAAGGCTCTGCGCCGCCGTTTGCAACGATTTGTCTAAGGGGGGCCTCCATGGCGCGCTTAATAATATCAATACCGATATCCTGGTCATGATTATCACCTTTTAGCTTATCAAGTGCACTAATAGCACGCACCAGTGCAACACCACCGCCAGGTACAACACCTTCTTCCACAGCGGCGCGAGTTGCGCTTAATGCATCATCAACACGGTCTTTCTTTTCCTTCATTTCAACTTCAGTGGCAGCACCGACCTTAATCACTGCAACACCGCCAGAAAGTTTAGCCAATCGTTCGGTTAATTTTTCTTTGTCGTAGTCAGAAGTGGTTGCTTCAATTTGCGTTTTAATTTGCGTAATGCGAGTGTCAATTTCTTTTTTAGCACCTGAGCCATCTACAACAATGGTGTTTTCCTTTCCAACTTCAATGCGTTTAGCCGCACCTAAATGCTCCTCAGTTACTGCTTCTAGTGTTAAGCCGACTTCTTTAGAAATCACTTCACCGCCCGTTAAAACAGCCAAGTCTTGTAAAATGGACTTACGGCGGTCGCCAAAGCCAGGTGCTTTGACAGCAGCAACTTTAACAATACCACGAATGTTGTTTACCACTAATGTCGCTAAAGCCTCACCTTCAATATCTTCGGCAATAATTAATACAGATCTGCTAGATTTTTGCGCCAATTCAAGTGTTGGGAGTAAATCACGAATATTTGAAATTTTACTGTCGTGTAATAAGATATATGGGTTGTCCAAATCGGCTGTCATTGAATCTTGATTATTGACGAAGTAGGGCGATAAGTAACCACGGTCAAATTGCATACCTTCAACAACTTCTAACTCGTTATCAAAACCTGAGCCTTCTTCAACAGTAATAACGCCTTGATTGCCAACTCTGTTCATTGCTTCGGCAATAATTTTACCCACAGAAACATCTGAGTTGGCAGAAATAGTGCCCACTTGTGCAATCTCTTTGGTGTCTTGGCAAGGCTGCGATAATTTGCGTAGCGCTACTACTACTGCCTCTGCTGCTTTGTCCATGCCTCGTTTAAGGTCCATTGGGTTCATACCTGCGGCGACAGATTTCACACCTTCAGTTACCAATGCTTGTGCTAATACTGTTGCTGTGGTTGTGCCGTCACCAGCGATGTCGTTGGTTTTAGAGGCAACTTCTTTTACCATTTGTGCGCCCATATTCTCAAACTTGCCTTCCAGTTCGATTTCTTGAGCAACTGAAACACCGTCTTTGGTGATGGTTGGACCGCCAAAGTTTTTATCTAAAACGACATTTCTGCCTTTTGGTCCTAGGGTTACTTTAACTGCGTTAGCTAGTAAATTAACACCATCTAACATTAGGTTTCTGGCTTCTGAGCCAAATTTAATATCTTTTGCTGACATATTCTTAATCTCCTTTATTTATTTAATTAACCACTGCAACAATGTCGCTTTCGCTCATTACCAGCAAGTTTTCGCCTTCTACTTTGATTTCAGTACCAGAAAATTGACCAAACAATACTTTATCACCGACTACTACATCCAATGCAATTGCATCGCCATTGTCATTCTTTTTACCCTTACCGATGGCAACAACAACGCCTTCTGAGGGTTTTTCAGTGGCTGAATCAGGGATGATTAAACCGCTTGCAGTGATTTTCTCTTCTTCTACTCTACGAACGACCACACGGTCATGAAGGGGGCGAATATTCATTTTTTTACTCCTATATAATTAAATAATAGCAATGCTTGGCTTTAGGCTTCTAAAGAAGTTTTAAGCTGTTGCATAGCTTTGTTTTCAAGTTGACGAACCCGCTCAGCAGAAATGCCATACTTGCTTGCTAAAGTATGTAAGGTTGTTTTTTCTTCTTTCAAGTATCTGGACTGCAAAATATCCAAACTTCTTTCATCCAGTAAAGAAAGCGCCTTATAAAGTTGCTGTTGTTGATTTTTTTTAGTGTCATCGTTAAGTAATAACTGCTCAGGCGTTTGGGTGTTGGCATCGGTTAAATACCGCTCTGGTGCAAAGGTGTTTTCCTCATCTGAATCTGCAACCTCAAAAGTAACATCGTTAAATTGCAAACGAGATTCCATTTCTAAGACATCTTTTGAGCGTACACCAAGTTCGTTGGCGATTTCTTCTGCTTGCTGTGTGTTGAGCGATTGATAAATATGTGATTTTGCTTTTTTAAGTTTAAAAAATAATTTACGCTGTGCCTTGGTGGTGGCAACTTTGACAATCTTCCAGTTTTTAAAAACAAACTCATGAATCTCAGCACGAATCCAATAAACCGCATAAGAGGCAAGTCGCACATTTTTATGCGGGTTGAACTTTTTGACTGCTTTCATCAGCCCAATCGTCCCTTCTTGAATTAAATCCGCCTGCTCTAAGCCGTAACCCTTATAGCCATGTGCAATAAAAGCGACAAAGCGAATGTGTGACAGTACCAGCTTTCTAGCGGCGCTCAAGTTATGGTTTTCGTACAGTTCAATAGCCAATTCGTGTTCTTCTTGTGCCGACAAAATTGGTGCGTATTTTTGAACGCCGAAATTTTGAATATGGGAACTAGAAGCTGGAACAACGGGTAGTGTAAAGTCTTGACTCATGGCTGACATAAATTATAAAAATCCGAGCATTATACCGCAAGAAGGGTTTTAAGTAAACCTCGGTGCTTGTTTGATTGTTGCTCAATGTTTAAGCGTTGTGAATGGATAATGGCGGATAAATCATTGAGTGCCACATCAAAGTCGTCATTAATCACCAAATAATCGAATTCATCATAATGTTGCATTTCACTCACAGCGTCTTGCATCCTGCGCTCAATAATTGACGCATCGTCTTGTCCTCTACCAGTTAATCGCTCCCTAAGTGCATCAACAGAAGGGGGGACAATAAAAATACTGATAATATTTGGAAAACTTTTTTCAACTTGTCTAGCGCCTTGCCAGTCAATTTCCAAAATCACATCTTGACCTTTTAGTAATAAATCTTTAACGGTTTGCTTGGCACTGCCATAGTGGTTGTCAAATACTTGCGCAGACTCAATAAAACCATTATTGTCTTTGATTTGGTTGAATTCATTTTTAGACACAAAAAAATAGTTTTTTCCGTGCTCCTCACCTGAGCGAGCAGTGCGTGTGGTGTGTGAGACTGAAACACATAGATTATCTGTTTTTTCAATCAGCGCCTTAACTAGGGAGGTTTTTCCACAACCAGAAGGGGCAGCGATGATAAATAAATTTGCCATTATTCTTTTGTATAGCCTGCAATATCATCGGCACCTTGTTCAGAAAAGAAAAACTTTTCCATTTGTTCTTTTAAGTAACTTTGTGCCTTTTCATCTAGCATATTAAGGTTGTTTTCATTAATTAGCATAGTTTGATGGTCTAGCCACGCTTGCCAGCCTTGTTTAGACACATTTGCTAAAATACGCTTGCCCAGCTCTCCTGGGTAGGGCGCTCGTTCTAAGGCTTCGCCTTCTTGGTTTATTTTTACGCAGTTTACAGTGTTCATAATTCCCTCATTTTAATGCCTAACAGCTTTAAACTTACAAAATAAATTAATGCTGAGATGCTGATAATACGACCGATTGACAATACTCTGTTCCAAGCATCGGCACTCAAGTAGTCGTTGATTGTTTGATTAAAATTCAAAATAAAGACGACCATTATAATGCCTGCTACCAAAACTTTAGAAAATAGTTTTAAAAAATTAGCAGAGAGCATAAAAATAGCCTGTTGTTTTAGGTAATAGTAAAGCAATGATGCATTGATAATGGCCGATAGCGAGGTGGCAATTGCCAAGCCAATATGGGCATAATAATAAGCAAATATAAGGTTTAAAAACACATTTGATACCATGGCGATTACCCCTACTTTGACAGGTGTTTTGGTATCGCCTCTAGCAAGAAATGCAGGTGCCAAAATCTTTACTGCAATAAACGCCATCAATCCAGCACCATAAGCCATTAGGCTGAGCGCAGACTGATGTGCGGCAAACGCATCAAATTCTTGATATTGAAATAAAGTAATCATTAAAGGTTCTGCCAATAGGATAAGCCCTGCACAGGCAGGCATACCAAGTATTAATCCAATTTTGAGAGCATAATCCACTGTGTGAGTGAATTTTTTCTCGTCTTTATTGGCAAAGTGATTGCTGAGTTTGGCTAAAGCCACCGTTGCCAGAGCAATGCCAATCAACGCCAAAGGTAGCTCTAATAACCTGTCCGAATAATACAGCCAAGAAACACTACCACTGACCAATACAGTAGCAATCATGGTGTCAATTAGCAGATTAATTTGCGAAACTGAAACCCCGAATAGGGCAGGTAACAGTCGCTTTTTAAGAGTTTTAACTGCCTTATGATTGCCCCGTGCCAGTCGTGGTAATTTTTTGATTTTTATAAGGAAAGGAATTTGAAATAATAATTGTACAATGCCGCCAATTAACACCCCCCAAGCCAATGCCATAATCGGCGTGTCTAAGTTTTCTGAAAGATAAACTGCACATAAAATCATTGAAACATTTAGCAATACCGGGGTAAAGGCAGGCACGGCAAACTTGTCGTAAGTATTGAGAATACTGCCTGCAAATGCAGTGAGTGAAATCAACAGCAAATAAGGAAAAGTAATGCGCAACATATCCACTGCTAAGTTAAATTTAGTGGGGTCGGTGTCAAAATAAAAACCCCAAGCAAACACAAAAATAATGGCAGGGGCAATCACCACGGCGATGATGGTAAGTATGATTAAAATTGTTAAAAATTTAGTGCCAATATGATTAATCACCTGCTGTACTTCTGCTTCGTTATGGTTGATTTTGGCATCAGCTAAAATAGGCACAAAAGCCTGAGAGAAGGCGCCTTCACCAAACAAACGCCTGAGGAAATTAGGGATCCTAAAGGCAACTAAAAAAGCATCTGTAAGACCGTTTGCACCAAAATATCGTGCAACGAAATAATCACGCACCAATCCTAATATGCGCGATAAAAAAGTCATTGCAGTAACAATACTACTAGACTTTAAGAAGGACTTATCCATATTATTAGACCTAGGTGTTATTCCTCATGCGGACCACGCATAATGCCCGTTTTTGAGCTACGGATACATTTTACGAGCTGTATCACTTCTAAATGATCAGATTCTGTTTCTTCTAATTCTTTTAAGGATTGATCGAGCAAACCAGAGCCACGGTAAACCGTTTTAAAAGCGCGTTTGATAGCGGCAATTGCATTCGGTGAAAATCCTCGTCTACGCATGCCTTCGGCATTAATACTACGAACACGGGTTTGCACGCCTGAGGCTAACATATAAGAAGGAATATCCTTATTCACTTGGCAGCCCATACCGATATAAGTGTGCATGCCAATCATGCAAAATTGTTTAACCAAGACAAACCCGCCCAAAATCGCCCAATCCTGAATGCGTACATGACCTGCTAATGAGGCGTTATTCGACATAATAATATGGTTGCCAATCTGGCAATCGTGTGCGATATGCACATACGCCATTAGCATATTGCTAGAGCCTACACGGGTAATGGCATCTTCTTTTTCTGTGCCACGATTAATAGTGCAGAATTCGCGAATTAAATTATCATCGCCAATGATTAAATTAGATTCCTGCTCGACCTCGTAAGTAATATCTTGTGGGTCACCACCAATTGAAGCGAATGAATAAATATGGTTGTTTTTACCAATTTTAGTGGGACCTTGTATGACTGTATGAGACTCTATAATAGTGCCTGAACCGATTTCTACATTAGCACCAATGATAGCATAAGCACATATTTCAGCATTTTTATGAATTTTTGCACTAGGGTCAACAACTGCGCTGGGGTGTATTGCCATGATACGCTCCTTTAATCAGCTGCTTTTTGTGCACACATTAGCTCGGCGGTGGTAACTATTTTCCCATCAACTGTGGCAATGCATTTGAACTTCCAAATGCCGCGTTTAACTGCCATTACTTCCACCTCAAGGTGCAATTGATCGCCAGGCTCAACCATGCGCTTAAAGCGCACTTTGTCCACACCAACCAGCATATAGATTTGCCCGTCAATCGGCCTTCCTACCTCAGACTTAAATGCCAAAATGCCTGTGGCCTGTGCCAAAGCCTCAATAATCAAAACGCCTGGCATAATCGGTTGTTCAGGAAAATGCCCAGTGAATTGTGGCTCATTGAATGAAACATTTTTAAGGGCAACGATAGACTTGCCGACTTCTATTTTCAGAACCCTGTCAATTAGTAAGAAAGGGTAGCGGTGTGGTAAGTAATTTTTAACATCTTGAATGCTCATTTCCATAATTATTTTCTCTTTAGGTTTTTAGGGGTAATATTTAGATATTTAGCGATTTTATCAAGTTTTAACAGCCAAAATTGACTTCTTTTCCAATTTGAATGTGTAGAAATAGAGGTAAAACCCGTGTAATGCCCACTACTTAAGTGTTTATCTACTGTGCTCGCACCAGTAACAACCACATCATCTGCCAGACACATATGGCTGGCAATAACAGCACCACCACCTACTTGGCAGCGTTTACCCAATATCGCACTGCCACCAATAGTGACGCCAGCGGCAATTGCTGTGTTTGCGCCCAAAATAACATTGTGAGCAATATGCACCAAGTTATCAAGACGCACGCCACTATGGATTTGCGTGTCTTCCAATGTGCCTCTATCAATCACCGTGTTTGCACCGATAGTAACATCGTTGCCAATCATCACATTGCCCAAATGCGCAATACTGTGCCAACGACTTTGACTATCCAGAGCATTACCAAAGCCTTCTGAGCCAATTACCACACCTGCCGAGATAACAACATTATTGCCAATAATTGAATTTTGTAAAATAGTAACATTCGCCTGAATGCTAGCATTATTAGCAATTGACACCCCTTGTTCAATCGTTGTATTTGCGCCAATGGTACAATTTTTACCAATCACCACGCCCTCGCCAATGGTGCAACTATTGGCGATGTTTTGGCTGTTGATTTTAGCACTGGTGTGGATGCCATTAAGATGGGTAGGTTGTTGTTTGAAATAATGGCTGATTTTAGCAAAAGCTAAATAAACATTATCGACCACAAGAGCATTGGTGGGGCAGTCGTCAAGTAAATCCTTGGTTAAAATTACCGCACCAGCCATTGAGTTGATTAAATCTGACTTGTATTTAGCGCTTGATATATAAGTTAATTGGTTTTTTTGCGCATTGGTGCTACTGGCAAGTCCAGTAATATTTAGCAATTCATCACCAATCACCTCGGCATTAATAAAGTCAGCAAGTTCCCCTAGTGTATACATTAGCTAACTAAAAACTTGTACCAATGGTGAATTCAAAGGTCTTGGTTTTGTCGCCTGCTTTTTTTAAGAAAGGTTTGGCGTAATATATGCCTAACGGACCAATAGGCGTTAGCCAAGAAAATGCCGCACCAGCAGAGGCACGAAAATCATTGGTTTCAAAATTAGAGGCTTTTTCGCTGATACCGCCTGCATCAATAAATACACCCGCTCGCATATTTTTACTGTCGTTTAAAAAAGTCAGCGGCGAAATCATAGAAACCCCCATTAGCATAGACAATTCACCGCCTTTGGCAATGTCTGTGCCAGGGTATTTTGCCCCCAATGAGTTGAAGCTAAAACCACGCACTGATGAGCTACCACCACCATAATAGCGCTTAAAAAAGGGTACTTCTTTACCGCCATAACCCTGTGCAATACCAATACTACCTTTCAAGTTCAAGGTTAAATGCTTGTTTAGTGCGTAGTAACTTTTGTGTGAGGCTTTAAGTTTGTAGTATTGAAAATCAACAAAAGCTACATCAAGCCCGAGACTGTTTGTATTGCCCTTAGTAGGGAAGTTGTAGTTATTTAAAGTGTTATTACTCCAATTTGCACTGACTTTCACTTCAGTTTTTTTGTCATCGGCGCATTGTTTGGTTTCAAATCCTTTGCCTGTATAGTCTGTGCCGCTTACTATTTGATCTGTGGCAGTTACTTTAACATATTCTGCTTTCTTTGTAGTGGTAGTGCCTTTGATATTAAGATAGTTGCCTTTGCCGTCTTGAAGATAAACATCGTTATCGATATCATTATCTTTATTTTTATCTAAATCCTTTTGCGTGGCTTTTATTGTATTATCACGTCCAGCCATGTGTGCACCACAAGTCATATCAATAGAGGATATCCTTAATCCTGTACCAATGCGTGTATCTTTGGTAATTGGGATGCTGTAGCCCAAATTGACACCCGTTTCGTTAATCTTGTATGAGGCAACATCAAGCTTAGAGCCATCGGTTTTTTTGGAAAACAGGCCATAACTGATGCTATGCTTGTCTTGGGTAAAGTAGGGGTCGGAGAAATAGAAATCTATTTCTTTTACTGCATCAGATTGCGATACTTTAGCGTTTAAGGTGTTACCTGTGCCGAGGAAATTGCGCTCTTCCATGCCAACATTAAAGGAAGCGCCTGTGTTATTAGAATGAGATAAACCAATGGAAAAAGTACCTGTTTTGGCTTCTTCTACATTGAAACGCAGGTTAATTTTGTCTTCAAAGTCTTGTAGTTTAGAGGTTTGCATTTTCACATCAGAGAAAAAACCAAGGCGTTTAATCTTGCTGATTGATTCTTCTAATTCTTTATCTGAATACAGTCCGCCCTCATGAATGCCAATCTCACGACGGATGACTTCATCCTGTGTTCTGGTATTGCCAGTGATGGAAATACGATTAATGTAGACTTTTCTGTTTGGTGTAATCTTGAACTTTAAACCAATGGCGTGTGCGGCTTTATCCTCAAATGTTATCGTATCAACTTTTGTAAAAGCATAACCCTGATTTGTAAACACGCCAGTAATGGCTTTAATACTTTTGATTATGCGTTTACGCTCAAAAATATCGCCTGTATTAAAGGTCAGTAATTTTGATAATTTTTCACTAGATTGATTAAGCGTATCGCCAGTAAATTCAATTTTACCGACCTTATACTCGTCCCCTTCATTGATTTGAATGGCAATGTCGATGCTTTGCTTGTCCTCGGAAAGTTCAGTCTTGACATCAATCACTTTAAAATCAAGGTAACCTAAATTAATGTAGTATGATTTCATCGCTTCAATACCCGCATCAAGTGATACTTTAGAGTAATGGTCTTTTTCAGTAAAATAATTTATGATAAAAAAGTTAGGCTCGCCAATTTCAAATAAGGCAAGCAAGTCTTCTTCCTTCTGCACTTTACTGCCACTAATGTGCATTGATTTAATACGTGCGACTTCGCCTTCAGAAATATCAAGCTCTACGCCTACTCTGTTTTGGCTGTCAATTTCAACCTTTGGGGTAATTTTGATGCTGTAATAGCCTTGGCTGATATAAGTTGCTTTTAGTCGTTTAATCAATTCATCCAATTGTCTTTTGTTAAAAATCTTGCCTGGGGTTAAATCCATACTGGATAAAACATCTTTAATCGTATCATTGTCAATCACTTTTTCAGAATGATTGAGTAAATCTAGATATTTAATATGTGGATTTTCTATCACAGTGATTTTTAAGGTTTGCTCGTCTTCTGTTACTTCAATGTCTTTAAAAAAATGGGTTTTATAAAGGGAACGAATGATTTTTAATGAGGTTTGTGCGCCGTAATCATCACCAACTTCAACGGGTAGATAGCTCAACACTGTACCCCTAGAAATGACATTAAGACCTAGGATTTCAATGTTTTTAATAGGGGCTGAAAAGACCAATGAAGTGCTTAACAGGCCCACTATTAAAGCCAGTTTAATAATTGTTTTTTTCATAGTATAAAAAATTAAAGAAAATTAAAGAAAATAATTATACAGCGTTTAATGTTGCTTGTGAGTGTGCCCTGCATCTTTGAGTTTGACAAGATAATTAGCCCATAATTTATCTTGTTTTGTGGCGAGATTATGCAGGTGCTCCCAAGAATAAATACCACTATCGTGGTTATCACTAAAAAACAAAACAACAGCATAATTACCCGTAGGGACAATACGAGTGATGGTTACATTTTCCTTGCCGATTTGCAATGTCTCTTGTCCAGGACCATGCCCCATCACTTCAGCGGAAGGGGAATAAACTCTTAAATATTCAGCAGTTAACGGATATTCTACGCTATCAAAAGTAAGTGTAAGCAAGGTTTTTGTCTTATCAAGGGTAATGTTACTAGGTGTTTTCATTAGGTTTGTCCAAAAATAAAATTAAGTGATATTTTACCTGAAGTTCATTTATTCATAACCCTATGCATTATAAGTAGATAAAATACACCTATGCTGATTAACTTTACAAAAATGCACGGACTGGGAAACGACTTTATGGTGATTGATAACACCGATGGGTCGATAACGCTTGACGCTGGGCAAATTACCAGACTGGCACGCCGTAATTTTGGGGTGGGTTTTGACCAATTGTTAATGGTTGAATCAAGCGATACAGCGGGTATAGATTTTCGTTATGTGATTTATAACGCCGACGGATCAGAAGTAGCACAGTGTGGCAATGGTGCGCGTTGTTTTGCTCGTTTTGTTAGGGAAAAAGGCTTGACCAGTAACAATCCAATTGCCGTTGAAACACGATCAGGGGCAATGCATCTGCTGATTAATAAAGATCAAACGGTGCGGGTTGATATGGGCGAGCCTATTTTTGCTCCTGTTAATATTCCATTAAAAGCAGACAAACAACAACCATACTATTGTATTTTAGGCTATGAGATGGGTATTTTATCCATGGGTAATCCGCATTGCGTGATTAAAGTTGATGATGTGCAATTGGATAAAGCAATCAGCGATGCGCCTCAAATTCAACACAGTCATTTGTTACCCGAACAAGCCAATATTGGCTTTATGGAGGTTGTTAATCGTCATACAATCAGGCTTCGTGTGTATGAGCGAGGCACTGGCGAAACATTAGCGTGTGGTAGTGGTGCGTGTGCAGCAGTTGTTTATGGCGTTGAACGAGGTTGGCTGGATGGCGAAGTGGTTGCTCATTTAACGGGTGGTGATGCTTTGATTGAATACGCACAAGGTGGACATGTGTTTTTATCAGGTGCTGCTGAGTTTGTGTTTGAGGGGCAAGTAGAAGTTTAGCAACTTACTGAAAAGATTTTTCTGCCCTTTAGTCTGATAGCACTTAATTTTCTACCCCAAACACAGCCGTGATCCATGGGGTAAATATGTGCCTGATTCACACTTGACAAACTAGACCAATGACCAAAAAATATATCGGTATTTTTTAGTAATCTATTTTTATGCATAAACCACGCTTTAAAGCCTTTTGGTGGATGTGTGTAATTCATTTTACAGTCAAATTCTAGCGCACCATTGGGTTTGCAAAAGCGCAGTCGCATTAGGGCATTAATGCTGTATCGACACTGTGCCAGTTCGCTTAAATCTTGAGACCAAATATTAGGTTTGTTGTCATACATATCATCTAAAAACTGTGAAATGTTGACTTTTTTAAGATGCTTTTGCACTTTTTTAGATTGCTGAATAACTCTGTCAACATCCCAATTTGGCGGTATGCCAGCATGAACCATAAGTACGCCTTTGTGCGTGATTGCCAAAGGTTGGTTTTTCAAAAAATCAAGCAATGAATCTGCATTATTGGCATTAATAACATCAGTGAATGTGTCTTTTTTATTGGGTTTTTTACCACCCAAGGCACAGGCCAATAAATGGAAATCATGATTGCCTAAAACCATTTGTGCATTATCGCCTAAATCCTTGATAAAACTCAGTGTTTCGAGTGATTTACTGCCACGATTAACCACATCTCCTAGGAAAAATAATCGATCTTTATCGCTGGAAAACTTGACTTTTTTTAACAAGGCTTGTAGGGAATCAAAACACCCTTGAACATCACCAATTAAATAACTGCTCATTGTAGTGTATATGGTTCACTCAAGACAAATTCCAGGATTTCGGCGTTAAAACGCTCGCCTGTGTCGCTAACCATGCCGTATTCGCCTTTCATTGTGCCAGTAGGCGTCTTAATAACCGAACCAGAGGTGTATTCAAAAGCCTCACCTGGCAGTAGATGAGGCTGAATACCAATCACACCTTCACCAACGACCTCTTCTATATAACCTGTTTCATCTTGGATAATCCAGTGTCTACTGAGTAATTGCGCTCCCACTTCGCCTTGGTTGCTAATGGTAATGGTATAAGAAAAAGCATATTGGCTTTTAAAAGGGATGGTTTGTTGCGCTAAAGGAGCAGCTTTTACGGTAATTTTAATGTTGTTTTTCATAGTCGTTGGTTAGTGTAATAAAGTCTTCCACTGCAAGCATTTCAGCGCGTTGAGATAAGTCAATGGTTGTTTGCTCTTGTGAAAGTAAGGATTTTAAACAATTTCTCAGTGTTTTTCTACGCTGAGAAAATGCGGTCTTTACGATTTTTTCAAATAAGGAGGTATTACGGACCTTTGATTGTGTCAAAGGTTTGAGATAAACAATAGCAGAATCAACCTTCGGGGCAGGGTCAAAAGACTCAGGCGGTACAATAAAAATTAACTCAACCTCAAAGAATGCTTGCATCATTACGCTTAAACGGCCATAGATTTTTGAGCCGTGTTTGGCGGCCATTCTTTGTACTACTTCTTTTTGCAACATAAAGGTCATATCGACCACTTTGTCTCTATTTTCAAGCAGATGAAAAAGTATAGGAGAAGATATATTGTAAGGCAGATTGCCCACCACGCGAATAGGGGTTGGCAAGGTATTCAAGTCAAACTTTAGTGCATCGCCTTGATGAATAACAAGATTGGCTTTGTTTAAATTATTCAGCATAACAATTAAATCTCTATCAATTTCAATCACATTTAATTGCTTAACACGCTCTAGCAGAGGCAGCGTCATGGCACCTTGTCCGGGGCCAATTTCAAGTAAATTATCGTCAAATTTTGGTGCAATAGTGGCAACAATTTGCTCAATAATTCGGTTGTCAATCAGGAAATTTTGACCAAAGCGTTTGCGAGCTTTATGGTTACTCATAGGTAGCGTTTATAAAATTGTATGCATAGTGTAACGCTGTATTTAGACTACCCAAACTAATATTGCCTGTGCCTGCCAATACAAGCGCTGTACCGTGATCAACCGAGGTACGAATAAAAGGCAAACCCAAGGTAATATTAACAGCTTTTTTAAAGCCTAGGGTTTTTAACACAGGTAAGCCTTGGTCGTGATACATCGCTAATACACAATCCACCCCTTTTAGGGCATCAGCAGTAAAGGCGGTATCGGCTGACACACTGCCCACAAGATTGAACCCTTGGGTATTTAGTTTTTCCACCAAAGGGTTGATAATTTCAATTTCTTCTCTACCTAGATAGCCATCTTCACCCGCATGAGGATTAAGCCCGCAAACAACAATTCTAGGATTTTGTATGCCATAACTTTGTAAAGATTGATGAATAATAGTTAGGGTTTTTTCTAAAGAATGGCTTTGTATTTGTTGAGGCACTTGGCTAAGTGGTAAATGCGTTGTCGCTAAGGCGACGCGTAATCCTGCGGTTGCTAGCATCATCACGGTTTTATCAACGCCTGAACGCTGTGCCAAATATTCGGTATGACCACTAAAACCCTGACCGTTTTTATCTTGATAAATCCCCGCTTGATTAATAATACCCTTGTGCAAAGGTCCAGTAACCAGCGCTTGAGTATCGCCATTGAGGCAATACTGAGTGGCTAAATCTAGTGTTTTTAATACATACTCAGCATTATTTTTGTTGAGCACACCTGCAACAACTTTATCTTTTGTTTTAATTGGATAAACGCACAGAGTTTTGGCATGGGAAGTGGTTTCTGTTTCGCTAATTTTAAGCTCAAGATTGAGTGCCTTTGCTCTGGACAGCAATACATCAGGGTCGGCAAAAATCAGCAATTCTTTTTTAGGATTTTGGGCGTAAATTACCGCCAAATCAGGACCGATTCCAGCGGGTTCACCAGGTGTAAAGGCAAGCATTGTTTTTTGTATTGTCCTTGTTTTATTTAAGCATTTGCTATTATAAAGTTAATGCACTTAGGAATTAATGTAAAATTAAGAATTTACTTGACATTACTGTCTCACATATTTTAAATAAGGCTAAATCATGAATTTATCAACAACACTTTCAACTGCATTGGCTTTATTATTGCCATTCTCTAGCTCATCAGCTCAGACATTCAACCCAGGTATGGAAAAATTTGGCTCAACTTACAATATCCAGCAAGTAACAGGGGTATCACTTGATAAAAGAGCGCTTTTAGGAGGCAAAGTTATTTCCTCTGCACAGGTAACTTTGTCTGCACAGGTTTCAGGCGATGTTCTGAGTGTTAATGGCAAGGAAGGAGATATGTTTCGACAAGGTGCTACCTTGATAATGCTTGAGCAAGAATCTATTCAAGCGCAAAGAGATGCGGCTTATGCAGAAATATCTTCTGCCAACGAAGCACTTAAAAATGCAGGCGTACAATACTCACAATCGATTGTTTCTCCTAATTCAAACGGTATGTTTGGCGGTGTTCCAGGTATGTTTTCGATGTTTACCGACCCAATGTTAAAAATGACAGGGCAGGGCGACCCTGATTTTGATAAGTTTGCCAATCGCACTTCACGATATACCAGTTACCAGCAAGCAAAAAACAAGCTAACACAAGCAAAACTTAAACTCAAACAAATGGAGGAACGCCTTAAGGATGCAAACATTATTGCCCCTTTTGATGGCGTTATTGTAGTTAAAAATGTTAATCAAGGCGACATCGTGCAACCGGGTCAAATATTATTAAAATTTGCCAATATTAAAGAACTGCAAGTTGAGTTAAATGTACCTTCGCGCTTGGTAACCAGTTTAAAACTTAACAAGAAATACCGCATTAAATTAGACATTGCCAACAAAGTTGTTAACGCCAAACTGGTGCAAATTTACCCAATTGCTGATAACAATAAACACAGCGTTAAGGTGAAATTTGACTTGCCAGAAAATACACCCGTATTGGCAGGCGCTTACGCAGAGGTGGAAATTTTTGAAACAGATTCGGGTGTGCTAACGCCAATTATCCCAGAGGCAGCAATTATGTGGCGTTCTAGTTTACCCAGTGTGTTTATCATTAACCCACGCACCAATAAAACTGAACTCAGATTTGTGCGCCTTGGTGAGCAAGTTGGCAATAATAAAAAAAGTGTTTTATCTGGCTTAAAAATTGGTGAAAAAATTGTTATCAACTCCAATATCTTAATGATTTCAGGAATGGATATTTAAGTCTTCTATATCGAGACCTTTGCATAAATATGAATAATCATCAAAAATCCACTTTTTACCAACTTGGTAATTTTTTTAAACCCAGTCTTAGCCTTGCTAAGGCAGAGTTTAAAAAAAATACCAATTTGACAAAAATTGAATTCTGCTAATCATCCATATTTATGCAAAGGCCTCATATCATTATGAATAGCTATAAAAGCACTGCACTGCATCAACTTGGAAGCTTTTTTAACAACACCCTTAGAATTATTAACGGTGGGTTTAAAAAAACCTCCAATTTAATCAGCAATATACAGCAATCCTTTGAAAGGATAAAGTTTGTCATTTTGCTAGTTATCCATAACCATATAGAGGTCTCATAATGCCAAAACATGACCATATTGATATTTCCAAAGATGAAAATATTAATAAAGATATAATCTTAGACGATTTAAAAGATAACGAGTTAGGCGTTGCTGGAAAATTAACAAAGGCTTTTATTACTTCGCCGCTCTCTATCATTCTTTTCTTTGCCATGCTTGGCGCTGGTATTATGGGGCTTATTTCCACACCACGCCAAGAAGACCCACAGATTTCTGTACCGTTAATTGATGTTTTTGTTGAATATCCAGGTGCTTCTTCAGAGGAAGTGTCTAATATTATGATCAAACCATTAGAACGACTGATGTCTAATATTTTGGGCGTTAAGCATGTATATTCAGTCAGTGATAAGGGTCGTGGCATTGTTACTATTGAGTTTGATGTAGGTCAAGAAATGACGGCTTCTGTTGTCAAAGTGCGTGACAAAATGTTGGCAAATCTTGACTTTATGCCGCCAGGAGCTAGAACACCACTGGTGAAACCAAAAGAAATTGATGATGTGTCTATTGTTAATCTTACCTTGTGGTCAAAATCACTTGATGATGGACAACTGCGCTCTTTGGGATTGGAATTATTACAACAACTTGCCAAAGTTCCAAACACCAACAATGGCTTTGTCGTCGGTGGACGCAAAGAGATTTTTCATATTGATGTTTTTCCTGGTCGTTTAGCGGGCTATGGTATTTCTATTCAGCACATCTCAAACACTATTAGCGGCGCAAATGTTAGTTCACATACGGGTGATATTGAGCTAAATGGCTACAAAATGGAAGTTTATTCAGGCGACTTTTTTAAGAAAGTAGAAGACATTGAGAATTTAGTGGTTGCGGTGAATGAGGGTAAACCTGTATATGTGCGTGATGTGGCAGATGTGTATTATGCACCAGAAGAAGCGCATCATATGGTTAGTCATTACACAGGCGTTGCCAGCAAAGACAAAACAAAGGCAACAGGTGAGCAAGCGGTAACCATTGCTATTGCTAAGAAATTTGGCTCTAATGGCGTTCAGGTTGCCGATGATATTTTGGCCAAAGTTGAAGAACTTAAAGGGCGTTTAATTCCTGACAATGTCAAAGTTAGTGTTAGCAGAAATTACGGAAAATCCGCTAAAAATAAGGTCGATTCACTCATTAAAAAACTCTTTATTGCCACAGGAGCGGTTACTTTATTGGTTTGGTTTGCACTCGGTATTCGTCCTGCAATTGTTGTAACTTTAGTGATTCCAGTTGTATTGCTAATGACCATATTCTCGGCGTGGATGCTGGGTATGACGATTGATAGAGTGAGTTTGTTTGCGTTGATTTTTTCAATTGGTATTTTGGTGGATGATGCGATTGTGGTTACTGAAAATATTTATCGTCGCTGGCTGATTGACAATAAAATTACCATTGCTACCGCTATTGATGCGGTGCGTGAAGTTGGTAATCCAACTATTCTAGCAACCTTTACTGTGGTTGCCGCTTTGGTTCCGATGGCAGCAGTGAGCGGTATGATGGGGCCATATATGGCACCCATTCCAGTCTTAGGCTCTGTGGCAATGATGTTTTCGCTATTTGCTGCCTTTGTGTTTACGCCTTATTTTGTGATGAAATTTGTCCCGCCACTTAATGTGCTACATAAAATGCACGAAAAAGAAGAAAGAGAAGGCAAAATAATGCACGCATTTTTTCATTCAACCATATCTAAGTTATTTAATGTTAAAACTTATGGAATGGGCTTTTTAATTGGCTTAGTGGTAACCTTCTTTTTCTCAATGTCGATGTTTTACACCACGGCAGTACCTGTGAAAATGTTACCATTAGACAACAAACCAGAGTTTGGCGTGTCGCTTGATATGCCAGATGGCTCTGCATTAGCAGAGACCGCATCAACGCTACATAAAATGGCACAAATTCTACGAAAAATGCCAGAAGTGGTGTCTATTCAAAGTTATGCAGGCACTGCTAAGCCGTTTGATTTTAACGGTTTGGTTAGGCATTCATATTTAAGACAAAGTTCCTCAGAAGGTGAATTACAAATCCAATTATCAGACAAAGGTCATCGCAATCGCTCAAGTCATGAAATTGCACTTGAAGCACGCATATTGATTCAACAAGTAGCGCTTGATGTAGGTGCAAATTATGCTGTGGTTGAGATGCCGCCTGGTCCACCTGTGTTACGCCCAGTCGTTGCAGAGGTGTATGGGCCTGATAAAGCAACGCGTCGTAAACTGGCAAATGACCTAACTAAAATGTTTAAAGAATCAGGCACAATGACGGATGTTGATAACTTGATGCGTGATGAATACCCCGTGATTAACTTCCAAGTAGATACCGCAAAAGCATCGCGTTTTGGAGTGAGTGTGCAAACCATTAAACAAACGCTGTCAATGGCAATGAGCAGTTTTAATGTAACGACTATTCGTCTTAAAAATGCACTTGAACCGTCACGCGTTTGCTTAAAAGTACCATTATCTAAGCGTTCACAACTTTCTTATTTAACACAATTACCTGTACCTTCACAGCACGGAGGTATGATTCCAATTTCTGAGCTGGGTTCTTTTATATACAAAAAACAGGATGATTTAATCTTCCACAAAGACCTTGTTGATGTTGAATATGTATTAGGTGAACCCATAGGGCGATTGAGTGCGCCAATTTATGCGATGATGAGTGTAGATGACTTGTTGCTTAAATACCAAACAGTTGATGGCAAACAATTACAAGGCGAGTACTTAGGTCCGCCAGAAGACCAAACTGTGCCAAGCTTTGAATGGACTGGCGAATGGACAGTTACTTATGAAACTTTCCGAGACATGGGCAGTGCATTTGCGGTGGCATTGGTGGTTATCTATATGTTGGTTGTTTGGCAATTTGGTAACTTTATCATTCCAGCAGTTATTATGGCACCTATCCCATTAACCTTATTAGGCATTGTGCCAGGGCATTGGTTGCTAGGTGCAGAATTCACTGCTACTTCAATGATTGGCTGGATTGCTTTAGCAGGTATTATTGTGCGAAACTCAATTCTCTTGGTGGACTTTACCGTGCAAGAATACGCCAAAGGCGTGCCGTTCTTTGATGCGGTGATTGGCTCTTGTGCGTCAAGAACTCGTCCTATTATGATTACTGCTTTTGCACTGGTTGGCGGTTCAAGTGTTATTTTGTCTGACCCAATATTCCAAGGCATGGCAATTTCATTATTATTCGGTGTGTTGGTTTCAACCGTGCTTACCCTGATTGTTATTCCACTTGGCACATTGTCTGCAGGTGAGGCGTCTTGTCGTGATATTGCTGTTAATATGGGTTTATTGCCAGGTGACGCTAATGTGGATGCCAAATACAATATCATAAAGAAAGGCAAGGAAGATAAGGATATAACGCCTAAAACTGCCAATGCAAAAAAATGGATAAAATCATTACTAGTTAAAAGCAAAAAAGCAAATAAAACTGATAGCAGTAAGGATAAAACCTTAAAATCTGCAAGGGTTGATACCAGTACTTTGCTCAAAAAAGAAGATAAGAGCGATATTTAAATAAGCCTGACGCTCTTTGTTGTTTTAACCAAAGACAAAGGAAATTCGTAGTAGATGAGTCTTGTTTTAGTGGGCTAAAACAGGGTTTAGCCTATCCTCGTTTATTCTTTAACCAATAGACTCACCAGCCGCTTGTAAATCTGCATGATACGATGAACGCACCATTGGGCCACTAGCAACCTGAGAAAAACCCATTTCTGTGGCAATGTTTTTGTAGCGTTTGAATTGCTCAGGGGTAACATATTCCTCAACGGCTAAGTGATATTTACTGGGTTGCAAATATTGCCCAAGCGTAAGCATATTTACACCGTGCAATCGCAAATCAGATAATACATTTAACACCTGTTGTTCGTTTTCACCCACACCCAGCATTAAGCCTGATTTAGTGATAACATCAGGATGTTGTTGCTTAAAAGATTGTAGTAACTTTAGTGAATATGCATAATCAGCCCCTGGACGCACTTTAGGGTAAAGACTTGGCACAGTTTCTAGGTTGTGATTAAATACATCGGGCGGACAAGTGTTAAAGACTTCAAGTGCTTTGTCAATTCTGCCTCTAAAATCTGGCGTGAGTATCTCAATTTTAACTTGTGGCGTGGTTTGTCTAATTTCATCAATACATTGCTTAAAATGACCCGCACCACCATCACGCAAATCGTCTCTATCAACCGAAGTGATAACCACATATTTAAGGTTCATTTTTTCAATCGTTTGTGCCAAATGCTTTGGCTCATCTACATCTAGTGGCTTAGGTTTACCGTGTGCCACATCACAAAATGGACAACGGCGGGTGCAAATTTGCCCCATAATCATAAAGGTTGCTGTGCCATGGTTAAAGCATTCGCCGAGATTAGGACATTGTGCCTCTTCGCAGACAGTAAATAGTTTTTGCGAGCGCAATGTCTTTTTTAGTTTGTCAACTTTTGAGCCAGTAGGGTGCTTAATGCGAATCCAACTTGGTTTTCTCAGTGGTGTGCGTGTAACATCAGGCTTGATTTTTAGGCGTGCTGTCTTTGATTCGCCTTTTAAGGCTTTAATTTCAATTTCTTGTAACATATTTTTTTAAAGTTTGAGTGAGTTCACTGGCAATGGTTTCAATCTTGATATTATCCGTTAAATCTGCTAATTGTGTAACCGCTAAATCTTGATATCCGCAAGGGTTAATATGAGAAAAGGGAGACAAGTCCATATCCACATTTAAACTTAATCCATGGTAAGTTCTGCCATTTTTTACTTTAAGTCCTAACGCAGCAATTTTAGCATCCGCGACATACACACCCGGTGCACCATTTTTTGTTTGAGAGTGGATATTGTAATGGCTTAACACATCTATAATGGCCATTTCCATTAACGAGACCATTTTTTTTACCCCAATTCCCAAGCGTTTTAAATCAATTAGGCAATATACAATTAATTGACCGGGACCATGATAAGTAATTTGCCCGCCACGGTCGCTTTGCACCACAGGAATATCACTATTTTGTAATAAGTGTCCCACTTTGCCAGAAATGCCTTGAGTAAAAACTGGCGGATGCTCAACTATCCATAACTCATCTTCAGTATCAACTTGGCGATTAGCACTAAATACTTGCATTAATTCCCAAGTTTGTGTGTAGTTTTGTAACCCCAGTTTGGTAATTTTCAAAGTATGTAGGCAATCAATGGATGACCTTGAAGCTCTTTATTGATTGAATTTAGCTGCGATACGCTGGTCGCTACAATTCTAACAGTATAGGAAATATAATTGCCCTTTGTGCTTTTTCTACTGCTAATTTGACTTGAATGAATTTCGCCAGCATAACGCTCAATAATGGCACACATTTCAGTGTGCAACTCGTGGCAATCTTTACCCATTACTTTTACGGGGTAATCGCAAGGGAAGTTAAAAATCTCTTCTGGAGTAGGTTTTGAATTAGGTTTAATCATATTAAGTAATTTTAGTGTCTATTGCTATAAAATGGTGTCAATTTTAATATTTTCAAGTTAATTATGCGTCCAGAGCAAGTTAGTGTTATTTTAAATCAAGAGTTTAAGTCTGTTCTTTGTGGTCATCACACACCTGTTATGTTATGGGGTGCACCTGGAATTGGTAAATCTCAAATCATCTCCCAAATTGCCAGTGAACATAATGTAAATATGATTGATATTCGCTTATCACAAATGGAGCCGAGTGATTTGCGTGGGATTCCCTTTAAAAATGGTGAGCAAGTTGATTGGGCGATTCCATCACTATTGCCTGATGAAAAACGCCATGGAAAGCAAGGTATTTTATTTTTAGATGAAATCACTTCGGCACCCCCCAGTGTTTCCGCTGCTGCTTATCAATTGATTTTAGACAGGCGTTTGGGTGATTATGTGGTGCCTGATGGCTGGGTAATTTTTGCCGCAGGTAATCGTCAAGGCGACCGTGGCGTAACTTATTCTATGCCTGCCCCTTTGTCCAACCGTTTTTCTCATTATGAATTGGAAGTGAATTTAGACGATTGGGTTGCTTGGGCGTATAAAAATGATATTGACGAGCGTATTATTGGCTTTTTGCGTTATCGCCCCGAACACTTGTTTGAATTTGACCCTGCACATAATCCCGTGGCTTTCCCCTCTCCTAGAACTTGGGCGTTCACCCATCGTGCTTTACAAAAATTTGAAAATAATTTGAATTTGTTTAGAGCTGCCGCTAGTGCCTGTGTTGGCGAAGTGGCGGGTGTTGAAGTGGCAACTTTTATTGAACATTTAGAAGATTTGCCAGATTTGGATGCTATTGTAAATGGAGAATCTGTGTCAATTCCTGATGCTATTGATTTGCAATACGCTATTTGTTCCGCCTTAGTTGGTAGGGCAATTAGCGTTAAAGGTAAGGACAATGCCGAAAAGATTTGGGGTAATATTCTTAACTTTGCCCGTAATTTTCCACAAAAAGAACTCGGTGTAATGCTGGTATCCGATATGCAGCGCGCCATCGGTGAAGAAATTTTTACTATTCCAGAATTTGCTAACTGGGCTGGTGCAATCGCTGATACTTTGTTTGATTAGCCTGAAGTCGGTTTGTGCTATTTTTTAAAAATAGCGCAAACAAATACTCAGAGACTTTTACATAAATGTGAAAAATCTATTTTTCACCTACTTAAAAAGCAGGCTATTTATTACTCGCTTATTTTGCGGGTTAAGGTTGTAGCTATCTTGGTAACTACCTCGCCCCAATCGCCATTAGTGGTTTGCCTAAACAATTTCATTATCTCAGGATACCAAGCACTGCTTTCTTTGTTTGTAATGATCTAATCAACTTGGACACATTTCAAGCCACTTTTTTCAATTCAGCCATCTTTTCTGCTGGGGTTAAATACCCAATAGCTGAATGAATCCTTTTGTAATTGTAAAAATAAATATAACTCTCTACATTTTCCACT
>NZ_FXLV01000010.1 GCF_900180345.1 Bathymodiolus heckerae thiotrophic gill symbiont | reverse complement strand
GTCTAATTTTTGCTCAATTGTTAGATTTATTCTCTCTTTTCTGGTTTTTATTATTTGCGTCATTTTGACCTCCTTATTTTTTGTATTATAAGGCTATCTTTGTGTCTAAGAAAGTTAGATCATTACACTTATTTAATGGGGTTATCCATATTTTCAGACTTTAATGATTATTTGTTTTTCAATGCTTGGCGGATAAGTTCTTCGGTGGTCAATGAATGATCGGTAATAACATTGAGCATTTTTTCTGCCTCTTTAGCCTTAAAGCCAAGTGTTTGTAGTGCAGATAGTGCTTTACTGGTATTTGGATTGCTACTAGGTGTAATCATTTGATTATTGGAATTATTAAGTTCAAGTTTGACTAGGCGATCTTTGAGTTCAACAATCAATTTTTGAGCAGTTTTCTTACCAATACCCGGTGTTTTTGCTAGCAAAATATCATCTTCGTTAGCAACAGCACTCATTAATGAAGCAATGTCAAGATGGGACAAAATCGCCAGTGCCACTTTAGGACCAATGCCATTGACTCTAATCAATTCTCTAAATAAGGTTTTTTCATCTTTGGAGACAAAGCCATATAGGGTATGTGCATCTTCTTTGATGGATAGATGGGTATATAACGACAGTTGTTTTTCATCCCCCATTGCGTAAAAACTGGACATTGGGCATAAAATTTCATAACCAATGCCAGCGACATCAAGCAAGATTTCAGGTGGGTTTTTGCCTAAAATAACGCCAGTAAGTTTGCCAATCATAGCCAGCTGTATTGGTTAAAGTAGTTTTTTTCGAAGGCTTTAATCTCGTCTTTATATTGCAAAGTTAAGTCAATGTCATCAAGGCCATTTAGCAATCGCCTTTTTCGCTCTAAATCCACCTCAAAAGGGTAATTCTCACCATTAGCATAGATATTTTGCGCCTCAAGGTTAATGGTAATTTCATCTGTTATTGCAAATAATTTGTCCATTACATCATTGTCTTGCACAATAGGCAAAATGCCATTTTTAAAACAATTATTGTAAAAAATATCGGCAAAACTCGGTGCAATAATCACCCAAAAGCCGTAATCTTCCAACGCCCAAGGTGCATGTTCACGACTTGAGCCACAACCAAAATTTTCCCGTGTTAGAAGTATTTTTGCCCCTTGATACTCAGGTTTATTTAAAACAAAATCATTATTTAATGGACGCTTAGTATTGTCCATTCCCACTTCGCCATGATCTAAATAACGCCATTCATCAAATAAGTTAACCCCAAAGCCTGAGCGTTTAATTGATTTTAAAAACTGCTTCGGGATAATTGCATCGGTATCAATATTGGCACGATTAAGAGGCAGTCCAATTGAAGTTAATATTGTAAATTTATTCATAATTTATTTTCCAGGTATTTGTTGCTTGTTGTGCTAACCAATCTTGATGACGCTCGAGTGTTTCGCTATCCCATTCTTCGTATTCAGATATTTTTTTAGAGAGTTTGGAATTAGAATTTTGGTAAATCGCCTTTTTTTTATTGAATAATTGCGTGCCACACTCGTCATTTTCTGACTTTGTTAGTAGTGTCATATTTCCTAATCTATCAATCTCTTGGCTATATTGACCTTGATAATATGCTACCCATTTTTCAGATATATTGTAAGGAATGATATGCTCTAATGTCCAATTTTCATCATCTGAACCAGTTTGTGCAATTTGGTTTTCAATTTGCGTTAATAAAAAGCGAATCTTTTTACTACTCTGTCGGCTAGGCATGGTGTGATATTTGAACATTGCTTTAAATTTATCGTCATTAGGATATAAGTCTTTAAATTCTAGTTGATTTTTAATGTGACTTGCTCGTGTTAATTCTTTACTTGATATTTTTATTGCTAATGCGTTGTAAACCTTGTCTAGTTTGTTAGGAGAATAATGAGCAATAACGCTGTAACGAATTGATAAGATGTATAAGTATTTGGCAAGTTTAATAAATTCATCGGCATTAAATTCATTGTAAGCGGTTAGTAATAATAAAAATGGCTGCTTAATAGTAAATAATTTAAAGGCCTTCAAGTAGGGTTTAACTTCAGAATACTTTGAATTATTCCAGAGCCCATCTTCTGGAGTGTTGAGTGCTGCAAATATTGGTGCGTATTCTGATAAATTGTTTAAATAGTTTTGTGCATTTTCTGCTTGTGTAATTTTGTCTCTAATTCCATTAAATAGTTTTTTCTTGGTAACTAATGGGTAATTGGCATTATGATAATAACGCACAAAATCTGTGAAATTTCCTTCCCCTAATTCAGAAATAATTTCGCTCCATTTTTTATCCATATCATCGAGTTCAGTATCGTCAATTGAATTATTATGAGTAATCTGTGAAAATAGATAATTTTTAAGTAAATCAGGCGTTGAAAGCTGAACGCCTCTAGCATTAAGCGTCTCAAAGACTTTATAGGCATTTAGATTATCATCTACTACAATCTTAGTAAATAACATACCATCTGTTGTTTTTTCAATAAAATTAACAATTTCTTCACCAGATTTTTGCGTGATTTTTTTATAGAAAAACTCAAGGCAATTAGACATTAATTTATTTGTTTTGGTTTGGTTTCTACTAATTAAGGGCTTTAATTTCTCAGAAATGGATTTAAATTTGTCGTTATTATTTCTATTTAAAGTGAGTTTGTTGTAAGGTGTAAGCGTTGTTCTGCTTAAAGAGCCAATAAAATCACTTCTAAAGCCTTTTAATCTTAATTCATTGTCGTTACTATCTATATCGTCATCAATTAGGGTTTGAATTGCCCGCATAGAAGACAGCACAAATAAAGACAAGGTAATCAGTCGCTGTTGTCCGTCAATTACCGAAAAGTTATTTTTATCTTCTTCATTGCGTTGAAGGACAATGTAACCCATATAGTGCTCTTCTTCATTTAAGTTTTCAATATCTTCCCATAAGTCTTCCCATTGCTCTTGATCCCAAGAGTAGTCCCTTTGAAAGCGAGGCACATGGTATTGAACACTATTCCCCATCAAGTTTTTAAATGTTTCATTGCTGGGCTCCATAGTAAGAAATGACATATTTTTACCTTCTAAATATTTGAAAAATGACCAGCAATAGCGCTGGCTGTAGCAATTGCAGGGCTAACTAAATGAGTGAATGAACCTTGACCTTGGCGACCTTCAAAGTTACGATTTGAGGTGCTGGCACATCTTTCACCTGCTTCTAGCTTGTCGGCGTTCATAGCTAGGCACATTGAGCAGCCAGCTTCACGCCATTCAAAACCTGCATCGGTAAAAATTTTGTCCAAGCCTTCTTTTTCGGCTTGTTTTTTGATTAAACCAGAGCCGGGGACGACCAGTGCTAATTTAATGTTATCGGCAATGTGTTTGCCTTTGGCAACGCTGGCAGCAATGCGTAAATCTTCAATGCGTGAGTTAGTGCAAGAGCCAATAAAAACTTTGTCGATTTTAATATCTGATATACGGGTGTCGGCGGTTAGATGGGTGTAGTCAAGTGCGTTTTGCCAACTGGTTTTTTGCACTTCGTTTTTGGCATTTTTAGGGTTTGGCACGCTTTCATCAATTGCTACTACCATTTCTGGAGAGGTTCCCCAAGTAACTTGGGGTTTAATGTCGCTGGCTGAAAAATGTAGTGTTTTGTCAAAATATGCGTCTTTATCTGAATGTAAAGTTTGCCAATATTTAACGGCTTTGTCCCACTCGTCGCCAGTTGGTGCGAGTGGCTTGCCTTTGACATAGTCAATGGTTTTGTCATCAACAGCAACCATACCGATGCGTGCACCAGCTTCGATTGCCATATTGCACAAGGTCATTCTGCCTTCTATGGATAGGTTTTGAATGGTGCTGCCTGTAAATTCAATGGCGTAACCTGTGCCACCTGCTGTGCCGATTTGTCCGATGATATAAAGTGCTATATCTTTAGCGCTAACCATGTTGTTAAGCGTGCCAGTAACTTCAATTTTGAGATTTTTGGCTTTAGATTGCCACAAGCAACCTGTGGCTAGCACATGCTCAACTTCGCTGGTGCCAATGCCAAAGGCTAAGGCACCCAATGCACCGTGGGTGGAGGTGTGTGAATCGCCACAAACGATGCTCATGCCCGGTAGCGTTGCACCTTGTTCAGGGCCAATTACATGCACAATACCTTGGCGAATGTCATTCATCTGAATTTCATTAATGCCAAATTTTTTGCAATTTTTATCCAAAGTTTCCACTTGGAGTTTTGAAATTGGGTCAGTGATGCTATTAACACCATTTGAACGCTCAGTCGTTGGCACATTGTGATCGGGAACCGCTAAATTTGCCTGAATACGCCATGGTTTTCTGCCTGCTATTTCTAGACCTTCGAAGGCTTGTGGTGAGGTAACTTCGTGAATTAACTGTCTGTCAATATAAATCAGCGAAGTGGTTTCTTCTTCACAAATCGTGTGTGCAACCATTAATTTGTCATAAAGTGTTTGAGTCATTATTAATACACAATACTTGATAAAATAGTTCATTTTACATTTTCATTAAACTTATGTGCGGACTTTGTGGTCAGTTAAGATTTGATAAACAAGCGGTTAAGTCATCAGATTTAGAGCAGATGATGTATAAGATTGCACGCCGAGGCCCTGATGATAGTGGCGTGTGGTTGGATAAAAATGTTGGTTTTGGGCATCAGCGTTTGAGTATTATTGATTTGTCTAATCATGCGCATCAGCCAATGGTGGATGAAACTTTGGGCTTGACACTGGTATTTAACGGCACGATTTATAATTATAAAGCCCTACGACAAGATTTAATCAAGCAGGGTTATCAGTTTTTTTCCACATCGGATACTGAGGTGATACTTAAGGCTTATCATTATTGGGGCGAGGATTGTGTAATGCATTTGGACGGGATGTTTGCTTTTTGCATTTGGAATGGCAAGCAATTGTTTGTTGCACGAGACCGGATGGGAATCAAACCGCTGTATTTTAATCTAACCGACAAGGCGTTTAGTTTTGCTTCCAACACACAAGCTTTGACGGTGATTGGCGCAGACACCAGTATTAATTCGGTGGCGTTGCAGCAGCAATTATCCTTGCATGGCGTGGTGCCTGCACCCAATACGATTTTAAATGGGGTGAATAAAATCAAGCCTGCTACCACGCTAATGATTGACATGCAGGGAAAAATAATCGAAAAAACCTATTGGCAACCGAACGCACAAAGGATGGATTTGAGCGACAAAGAATATCTGGAAAAAACCCATGAACTGCTGATTAAGGCTGTTGATAAAAGAATGTTAGCGGCTGATGTGCCAATTGGTGTGTTGCTTTCAGGTGGGTTGGATTCTTCTTTGCTGGTTGGGCTTTTACATGAGGCAGGGCATCAAGATATTCGTTCGTTTTCGATTGGTTTTGAAGACATTGGCGATGAATCAGGTTCAGAGTTTGAATATTCTGATCAAATTGTTGAGAAATTTAAAACCACCCACGAAAAATATGTGGTGAGTAATACGCAAGTTTTGCCACGATTAGGAGAGGCAGTGGTAAATATGGCAGAACCAATGGTGGGGCAGGATGCGGTGGCGTTTTATTTGCTGTCTGAGCAAGTGTCAAAGCATATTAAAGTCGTGCTATCAGGGCAAGGGGCGGATGAGGCATTTGCTGGGTATTTTTGGTATTCACGCATGAATCAAGAATCGGGCAGTGAATTTAAACGCTTTGCCAAACACTATATTGACAGGCCTTATGAAGAATATTTACAAACTGTGAACAAGAAATATCACACTGGCAATCATACGCAAGATTGGCTCAATAAAGAATTTTCCAAAGACAATGCGGGGGAATTTATGGACAAGGTTTTTCGCACTGATATTACCCGCTTGATTGTTGACGACCCTGTCAAGCGAGTGGATAATATGACTATGGCGTGGGGGCTAGAGGCGAGAGTGCCGTTTATGGATACGCAATTGGTCGAGCATGCGCTGAGTATGCCACCGAGCCTAAAAATGGCAGAAGAAGGTAAATATCCGCTTAAACATATCGCCAGAGGCTTGTTGCCCGATAGTGTGATTGACAGAAAGAAAGGATATTTCCCGATGCCAGCACTGAAATATGTGCAAGGTGAATTTTTGGATTTTATGAGTGATATCCTCACCTCAAGTGCCTGCAAAAATCGTGGCGTATTTGACCAAAAATTTGTCAAAAAAGTTATTAACAAACCTGAGAATTATATGACCGCATTGAATGGCTCACGCTTGTGGCATTTGGCATTATTAGAATATTGGCTACAAATAAATATCGATGAATAAAATAATTATATACACAGATGGTGGCTGTCGAGGCAATCCCGGTATTGGGGGTTGGGGCGTGTGGTTGCGTTATGGCAAGCGTGAGAAAAAACTCAACGGCTCTGAAAAAGACACCACCAATAATCGCATGGAATTAATGGCTGCAATTAAAGCCTTAGAGGAGATTAAATCAAGTGATATTGCTATTGATTTATATACTGATTCAAAATATGTGATGAATGGCATTACCCAATGGATTGTTAGTTGGAAGCGAAAAAACTGGAAAACAGCGGCAAAAAAACCCGTTAAAAACGCAGATTTGTGGCAAAAATTAGACGCACTTAATCAAAAACACCAGGTGAATTGGTATTGGGTCAAAGGACACAGTGGCAATGAAGGTAATGATATAGCGGATTTGTTAGCCAATCAAGCAATGGATAATATTAATTTATCATAATATTATTAAATATAGATAGACTTGCAAAGTATTTTTTCCTGTGAATAATGAGCATCTTTAAATCAATAAAACGCAAGGAGTAGTAATGAAAAAATTAGCAATATTATTTGGACTGGCATTAAGTTTTAATGTGTTTGCTGATGTGCAAGACGGTGTTACCGCATTAAGTGATGATGCAACTGAGGCTCAAATACAACTAGTGCGTGATGGCGCTAAAAACCGTTGTGAAGAGGTTGATGATGAAGATCAGCGTGAGATTTGTGTGGTTGATTATTACGCACAACATAATTTAGAAGAAGCGCCTAGTTGCGATTAGCAAACAGAGATTATAAGAATTTTTAGTTCTGCTAAAGTGGGGAACTATCAATAAAAGGCTCAAAAGAGTCATTTTTTATATAAAAAAGGAAAAATAATATGAAACTTAAAACACTAGTAGTAAGTGCTGCATCGGTAGCATTATTAGCGTCAACGACTGTAATGGCTAAGCCAGTTGGCATTGTTAAAGGTGTTATGGAGGCTGCAGGCATTTCGCGTGACCAAAATAATAAAGCCACTATCCACCCAGCGTTTGCAAAGACTTCGCGTCCTTGTCCGCCATTCTGTATTCAACCAACAAATCCGTTTGTGCCTGCTGCCGTTGATACTGTAAGTGAATTAGATATTATCCACGCACTTAGTGATATTGCCAAAGGCGACAACTCAAAAATGGTGATTGATGCAAGAACCCCAGTTTGGATGAGTGCTAAAAAAGGTGGCACTATCAAAGGTTCAGTAAATATCTCATTTAAAAAGTTAAACGCTAAGGCAGTTGCTAAAGATCCAGATGCAGTGATGGAAATTTTAACCAGTAGGTTTGGTGTGACTGAACAAGATGGTATTTTTAACTTCAGTAGAGCTAAAACTTTATACTTGTTTTGTAATGGTTTGTGGTGTGGGCAATCCCCTGAGGCGATTAAAGCCTTACTTTCTTTGGGCTACCCAGAAAGCAAACTTAAATATTACCGCTCAGGTATGAATGCATGGCATTCATTAGGTCTTAGCACTGTTGGTAAGTAATCTTTGATTACCTTGCTAGAGGTCTTTGCATAAATATGAATAATCATCAAAAATCCACTTTTTACCAACTTGGTAATTTTTTTAAACCCAGCCTTAGTCTTGCTAGGGCAGAGTTTAAAAAAAAATACCAATTTGACAAAAATTGAATTCTGCTAATCATCCATATTTATGCAAAGACCTCTACTAAAGGAAAAAAGGGTGCTAATAACACCCTTTTTTTTCGTCTTACTACTAAGTGCACCCTCAGCGATTGCTGATAGTCGTGCAGATTCGTGGTATCGAATTGGACATGAATATTCTCAGAGAAAACGCAATGATGATGCCTTTCTCTGGATGATGCGTGCGGCTGAGGCAGGCCATAGTGCGGCTCAAAATAATATTGGGCTGAGTTATTTGCATGGATTGGGTGTTAAGCAAGACGATAAAGAAGCATTTGCGTGGTTTGAAAAGTCTGCCAAACAAGGCCTGACTTACGCACAAAGTGAATTAGCAATGCTGTATTATCGACACGGCGACACAAAAAAGGCACGGCAGTGGTGGTTAATAGCGGCAAATGCAAACGATGAATATGCACAGTTTAATTTGGCATCGTTGTTTTTGGAGCAAAATAACAGCAAACAAGCAACTTATTGGTTTGACAAAGCTAGGAAAAACAAACATCCTCAGGCACAAACTGCACTAGATAAATTAGGAGAAAATAATGAATAAATTACTATTAGAGACCTTTGCATAAATATGAATAATCATCAAAAATCCACTTTTCACCCGCTTGGCAATTTTTTAAACCCAGCCTTAGCCCTGCTAGGACAAGGTTTAAGAAAATCACCAATCTGGAAAAAATTGAATTTTGCTAATCATCCCTATTTATGCAAAGGTCTCTATTAGAGACCTTTGTATAAATATGAATAATCATCAAAAATCCACTTTTTACCAATTTGGTAATTTTTTTAAACCTAGCCTTAGTCTTGCTAGAGCAGAGTTTAAAAAAAATACCAATTTGACAAAAATTGAATTCTGCTAATCATCCCTATTTATGCAAAGGTCTCTATTAACATTAAGTTTACTATTGATACAAGTATCGTATGCGGTGTTTCCAATCCCTGGTATGTTGAAGCTGCCAAATTTGCCAATGTTTGGTGATTTTAATCCAAATAAATTACATGCTGAATTTAATCAGTTTGTAGACTCTAAGCCTGATTTTCTTAGAGAACAACGAATGGTTGATGAGATAGCGGATGCGGTGATGGATGGCGATGTGGAATATTTATCCCTTAAAAACGACCAAGAAGTGTTTAGCATCTTTATGGAAAGTGAGGCGGATAAGCCTAAAGGCGGTGTGATTATTCTACACAATCGTGGGCAGCACGCTAACTGGGCGGACACCATTAAGCCACTTCGCACTGGATTGACAGAGCAGGGCTGGCATACTTTATCGGTGCAAATGCCAGTGTTAGGCAAAGAGGCTAAATATTATGATTATGTGCCAATATTTCCTTATTCGCACGAGCGCATTGATGCGGCAATTGATTTTTACCAGGAAAAAGGTATTAGTAATATTGTGCTGATTGCGCATGGTTGCGGCGCACATATGGCGATGAGTTATGTGGATAAATACAACAACGATAAAATCAAGGCATTTGTTGGTATTGGTATGGGAGCAACGGACTACAATCAGAAGATTGTAAATGGCTTTCCATTTCACAAGATGTCAGTACCGTTATTGGATATTTACGCTGCTCAGGATTTCTCTGGCGTGAGAAAACTATCAGCCTACAGGGGTAGGTTGATTAAGATGGCAGGTAATAAAAAGTCAGCACAAATGATTATTAACAATGCCGATCATTATTACACAAACAATAAATCAGTTGAACGCCTTATTATCAAGGTAAGTAGTTGGTTAAATGCGCTGTAAATAGTCTAATTCTTGTTTAGAAAAGTCTGCTAGTTTTCTAGCTTCAATATTGAACGGACCTCGAAGTTCAGAGCCTATATGCTTTTTTATCAAGTCATCAAAAGTACTTAAAGGATTCACCCCTCTTTGTTGGCATAGATAATGAAACCAAGTATTGCCGATTTTGACATGGCCAATTTCATCTTCAAAGATGGTTTGTAAAATATCACTCATAGCGCTAAATTTAGAATGCAGGAAGCGTTTTTGAATTTTCGGCGTAACATCTAAGCCTCTGGCTTCTAGTACTCTGGGCACTAGTGCCATACGCGCAAGCACATCATAATCGGTATCAAGCGTCATTTTCCATAAGCCATTGTGCGCTACAAAGTCGCCATATTGATAACCCAGTTCGGTTAGATAATTATTAATCAGAGTAAAGTGCTGCGACTCTTCAAAAGCCACTTGAATCCAATCTTGATAGAATTGTTCAGGCAACTTTTGAAAGCGATAAATAGCATCTAATGCCAAATTAATCGCATTAAACTCAATATGGCAAATAGCATGAATGGTGTGAATAAAACTCAGGTCTGATTTGTTGTGTTTGGGTAAATCTTGAAACCGTACTAATGCTGGCTTGTCAGGTCTACCAGGAATTTCAATAGAATGCACCGGAAAGGCATTTGAAAATTCTAGCGTATTTTTGTGCGCATGTAAACTTGCTACTTGATTGATTTTTTTATCAATATCGCACTCAGTTAATGCGTTAAAAGCCAGTTCAAATGCGTTCATAGTCGCCAAGTTTTAGTTGTTTTAATTGAAACTTGCCAATACCAATCCGAATCAAGCGTAATGTTGGAAAACCAACATGGGCACTCATGCGCCGAACTTGGCGATTTTTGCCTTCTGTGATTTTGAGTTCAATCCACGAAGTTGGGATGTTTTGACGTATGCGTATTGGCGGGTTTCTGTGCCAAAGCCAGTCAGGTTGCTGAATAACACTTGCCTTGGCAGGCTTGGTGCGTCCGTCTTTTAGTGTTATTCCTTGGCATAATTGAGTGATGGCTTTATCTGTGATTTTGCCCTCAACTTGGAGGAGATAGGTTTTTTCTTTGTCAAATTTTGGGTGTGAAATTTGATGTTGTAATTTTCCATCATCGGTTAATAACACCAAGCCTTCTGAGTCTTTGTCAAGTCGTCCTGCTGGATAAATGTTTTTTATATCAATGTAGTTGGACAAGTTTTTCCCTTTGCCACTAAATTGACACAACACCCCAAACGGCTTATTAAACAGAACCATAAAGGCATTTAGCACGCTCAACAAAGGCATCGAGTTGTGTGTTGGAGATTGAAGTAAAAATAGGCGCAATTGCTATATCAACCAATTTAGAAGCAAAACTAAATTCTAACTCAAGGTTGATTTTGCAGGCACTGTCGCTTAGTGGGGTGAAAATCCATGCACCTTTTAATTGCTTAAAAAGACCGTCTTTGAGCTGCATATCAATGCACGCATCAGTAGTTAATTTATTGATAGTGGTAAAGGCTTGTTGGAATGCACCTTTATTAATACTTACCGAAGCGGTAATTTCATCCTCAGTTTGATTTAAAATACACGCAGATGAGCACCAGTTTAAAAATTGCGGGTATTCATCAATTTGATTAACCAACTGATACATTTGCCTGCACGAGTAAGGCACGATAGCACTTTTAGAGATTTTATGCATGGTCAAGAAAAATAAAAAAACAAGTTCAAATACGATTGTCGTCAATAAAAAAGCACGACATGACTATTTTATCGAACAAACGCTTGAAGTTGGCGTTTCTTTAGAGGGCTGGGAAGTAAAAAGCCTGCGAGACAATAAAGTACAGATTAAAGAAAGTTATGTTATTTTAAAAAATAATGAGTTATTTTTGTTTGGTAGCCACATTTCTCCGTTGAAATACACCTCTACCCATGTCAATGCAGACCCAACTAGAACCCGAAAACTGTTATTGCACCGTTTAGAAATTAACCGCATCAAGGATAAAATCAATCAAAAAGGGGCGACTGTGGTGCCACTCAAATTGTATTGGCTTAGAGGCAAGGTTAAGCTAGAAATTGGTGTGGCTAAAGGAAAGAAGGGGTACGACAAACGCCAAGATATTAAAGAAAAAGACTGGAAAAGAGACAAGCAAAGGGCGTTAAAAGAGAGTTGTAAATAAATAAACTTGTTTGTTTGTATTTTTTTATTGAAAAACATTGACACAAGGGTATTTTTCTGTCTATAATTGTGTCCACTAAATGTTGAGATGGTGGTTAGTTCATTATTTTCATCTCTTGCATAGGTAAAAAACCTTTAGTATTTTTTTTAACAAAAACCTTCGAGGAGAAAAACATGAATAAATCTGAATTAATTGATGCAATCGCATCGGCAGCAAACCTTTCTAAAGCAGACGCAGGTCGCGCATTAAACGCTACAACTGATGCTATTTCTGGCGCTATGTCTAAAGGCGATGGTGTGCAACTAACAGGCTTTGGCTCTTTTGTTGTTAGAGACCGTGCAGCACGCACAGGTCGTAACCCACAAACAGGCGCTACGATTCAAATCAAAGCCTCTAAAGTAGCTGCATTTAAAGCAGGCAAGGCACTCAAAGAAGCCGTAAACGGTTAAATTTTAATTGTTTCAGAAAGAGGCACCTTCGGGTGCTTTTTTTATGCCTCTTATGTCAAATAATTATGCCAAATAACAAGCAAAATCTTTTAAACCTGAATCAACAAATGTTAGCTGAGTTTTTTCAAGTTTTGGGTGAGAAGCCTTATTGTGTCAAGCAAATTATGCAGTGGATTTATAAATACCACGAATTTGATTTTGACAAAATGTTAAATCTTAGTAAAAAACTTAGACAACAGCTTAACGATATTGCCTGTATTGATTTTCCCAAAGTTTTCAAACAGGATTGTGCGCTTGATGGTGTTATTAAGTGGGTTATTGATGTGGGCGACAATAATTTCATAGAAACGGTGTATATTCCTGAGAAAGACAGAGGCACGCTATGTATTTCCTCGCAAGTAGGCTGCTCATTAGCGTGTACTTTTTGTTCAACAGGTGTGCAAGGGTTTAATCGTAATCTGAGCACGGCAGAGATTATTGCCCAAGTAATGATTGCTAAGCAGTATTTAACCGATAAAGATAAGCGCATTTCCAATGTGGTGTTTATGGGTATGGGTGAGCCATTGTTGAATGAAAAATCAGTATATGTGGCTTGTGATTTGCTACTAGATGATTTAGCCTTTGGACTTTCTAGGCGTAAGGTAACCATATCTACCTCAGGTGTGGTGCCAGCATTGTTGCGTATGGCAGACAGAACCCCAGTGAGTTTGGCAATATCCTTGCATGCACCTGATGATGTTTTGCGTGATGAATTGGTGCCGATTAATCAAAAATACCCCATTCAAGAACTCTTGTCAGCTTGTCAAAATTATTTAGCGGCAGGTACGCAGGAACGGCATATTTTATTTGAATATGTGATGTTAGAGGGCGTCAATGACAGCGTCGCTCAGGCTAAAAAATTAGCAATTTTGTTAAAAGGACTCTCGGCTAAAGTGAATTTAATTCCCTTTAACCCCTTTCCCGAAACCCAGTATCAAACTTCAAAAAAGGTTACAATTGCATCTTTTCAAGATGTTTTATTTGACAACGGCATTCGTACCATGACTAGACGCACACGCGGAGAAGAGGTGGATGCAGCTTGCGGACAATTGGCTGGCAAGGTTGTTGATAAAACCAAGCGCACACAAACATGATATGCGGTATTGATTACTATCCACGACAAACAAGAATAAACAAAAAAAGTTTGATTAAGTGGCTGTCAATATTATTTTTTGTATTAATTATTGCTGTTATTTACTATTTTTTTGATGGGTTAAAAGTGCCGCAAAAACCAAGCACAGATTTGATTATTATTAAAGAGGCAGAAATAGAAAAAATAAAAGTTACCACCACCTTTGTCAATGTTGAGCATGACAAAGTCCAACCAAAAAAAATTGAAATTTTAGAAAACTTGGATGAAATTATTCAAAAATGAAACCTATTCATACTATCGTTAGAAGAAAATCTAAGCAAATTTTTGTTGGCAATGTGGCAATTGGTGGTGATGCGCCTATTTCTGTGCAGAGTATGACCAATACAGATACCAACGATGTTAAAGCAACGGTTGCACAAATACAAGCCATTCAAAATGCAGGTGCTGATTTGGTGCGTGTCTCTGTGCCGACGATGGGTGCGGCAGAGGCTTTTAAAGCCATCAAGAAACAGGTAAATATTCCGCTGATTACCGACATCCATTTTGATTATAAAATTGCACTCAAAGTGGCAGAATATGGTGCTGATTGTTTGCGTATTAATCCCGGAAATATTGGGCGAGCAGATAGGGTGGCAGAAGTAGTAGCATCCGCTAAAGACCATAATATCCCTATTCGTATTGGCGTGAATGCAGGCTCTTTGGAAAAAGATTTACAAAAGAAATACACCGAGCCAACCCCTGAGGCAATGGTAGAAAGTGCCTTTAGGCATATCGATATTTTAGACAAACTGAACTTTGATAATTATAAAATATCACTCAAAGCCTCTGAGGTATTTATGAGTGTTTTTGCCTATAAACAACTGGCATCGCAAATTGACAACCCACTGCATTTGGGTATTACCGAGGCAGGCTCACTCAGATCAGGATCGGTCAAATCTTCAGTTGGTTTGGGTTTGTTGCTTGCAGAAGGCATCGGCGACACTATTCGTGTTTCTTTAGCCTCAGATCCAGTGGATGAAATCAAAGTGGGTTTTGATATTTTAAAATCATTAGGTTTACGACAAAAAGGCGTTAATTTGATTGCCTGTCCTTCTTGCTCACGGCAAAAGTTCGATGTGATTAAAGTAGTGAACGAACTTGAAGCTCGCCTTGAAGACATTAACGAGCCGATTGATGCAGCGGTGATTGGCTGTGTAGTCAACGGACCTGGTGAAGCCAAGGCAGTCTCAGTGGGGCTTACTGGCGGCGATCCTAATCTAATGTATATTGACGGATTAACGCACTCTAAAGTAACCAATGAGAATTTGGTTGACGAATTTGAGGCGCAAATCAGACAAAGACTTAAAAAATCTTAAGATTTTTTAAGTCTTTTATAGATTTTTAGTCGGTAAATAAACTGAATAGTAAAATAACCCATTATCGAACTAACGGTAGACACAATTAAGCAGCCTAACAAAAATGGCTGCCAAATAGTATCAAATACTTGCCACACATACTCAAGCGACATCACAAAATCCTGCTCAATACTTACGCCCAAAACCCAAGCACCGAGTTTGTAGCAGGCGTAAAAAATTGGTGGTATAGTAATAGGATTGGTAATCCATACCAATGCGACTGCCACAGGTAAGTTGGCTGAAAAAATAATGGCACTGGGTGCTGCTAATAACATCTGGAATGGCACGGGAATAAAAGCACAGAATAAGCCAACTGCAAAGGCTTTGGAGATGGATTTTCGATTGAAATTCCATAAACTGGCGTTGTTTAAATGTTTGCTGAGCCAGCCAAGCGATTTGTGATTTTTTAGTTCATTTACATTGAGACTATAGCGTTTCAGTAGTTTTTTCATAAGTTGGCAATGGCAACAATGGCTTCGGCTGTTAGCCCATATTGTTGATACAATTCTTCTTGAGAACCTTGCTCAGTAAAATCATCTGGCAATCCTAGAATGTGTAAAGGCGTGGTGATTTTTTGCTGATGTAGGTATTCGCCAATTGCACTGCCTGCACCCCCTGATATGGCATTATCTTCGATAGAAATCAACTGTTGATGCGCATCTGTCAGCGCACTAATAAGTGCTGTGTCTAGCGGCTTAACAAAACGCATATCAATCACGCTAGCCCCTAACTTTTTGCCAGCTTCTAGGGCGCATTCAAGCCTATTGCCAAAAGCGAAAATAGCCGTTTTTTTGCCTTTTAACAAAATCTTAGCCTTGCCAATTTCTATCGTACCTTGAGTTTCGTAGTTTTCTACATTTGCCACACCTCTAGGATAACGAATACAAGCAGGTGACTCCATCTTAAGGGCGGTGTTTAACATTTGATACATTTCTAAGCCATTGCTGGGTGTCATAATCGTTAAATTTGGAATACATCTTAAAAAACTCAAATCAAAACACCCAGCATGAGTAGCACCATCAGTACCCACCAAACCTGCACGGTCAATGGCAAAAATAACATTCAGATTTTGCAAAGCAATATCGTGAATAAGCTGGTCATAACCGCGTTGTAAAAAAGTCGAATAAATAGCCACAACAGGTTTTAATCCCTGTGTAGCCAAGCCACCTGCAAAAGTAACAGCGTGTTGTTCGGCAATCCCCACATCAAAATACTGCTCAGGGAATTTCTGCTCAAATTCGCCCATGCCAGAGCCAGTACACATTGCTGGTGTAATGGCAATTAGCTTCTTGTTGTTGGTAGCTGTATTGACCAGCCAGCGTCCGAAAACAGCGCTATAACTGTCTAATGTGCTTGTACCATCAGTGGCAGGAGCAATACCATGGAATTTACAAGGGTCGTTTTCTGCACTGTCTAGTCCACGGCCTTTTTTGGTGATAATATGAAGTAGTCTAGGTTTGTTTTGCGTCTTTAAATTTTGCAGTGTTTTAATTAAAGTGGGTAAATCGTGTCCATCAATAGGTCCATAATAATCAAGCCCCAATTCTTCAAACAAAGTGCTAGGCAAAACCATGCCTTTAAGGTGTTCTTCTGAGCGTTTGGCGAATTCATGCATACGCGGCATTTTCTCCAAAAATCCCAGCGATTTGTTTTTCATAGTTGAATACATCTTGCCAGAAATAAGTTTGGTTAAATATTTGCTCATTGCCCCGACATTTTTTGAGATGCTCATATCATTATCATTGAGAATAATCAACAAATCCGCATTACTGTCGCCTGCATGATTTAGCGCCTCGAACGACATGCCACCTGTGAGCGCACCATCGCCAATGATCGCAATAGATTTGCTATTATTGTGATTAATACCATTGGCAATCGCAATACCCAGTGCGGCGCTAATCGAAGTAGAAGAATGTCCAGCACCGAAGCTGTCGTGCTCACTTTCCGATCTTTTGGTAAAGCCAGACAGTCCATTTTTCTGTCGCAACGAGTGCATTTTATCCTTACGCCCTGTGAGGATTTTGTGCGTATAAGCCTGATGCCCCACATCAAACACCAGGCTGTCTGTTGGCGTATTAAAAACATAATGCACCGCAATAGACATCTCAACCGTGCCGAGATTAGGCGCAAGATGCCCACCTGTTTTTTGAATATTTTTAATTAAAAATGCACGAATTTCATCTGCTAAAGATTGCAACTGCTCTAAATTCAGTTGTTTAATATCTTGTGGACAGTTGATTGAATCAAGCACGCAAAAATAAAGTATTTTAAAGGTTTGCATTATACGCTGACAAACATTTATATCTCATTGTAAAATAGATACTTTTATTGCAATAAAAAACTTATGTTCACAGTTTGCGCCCTTTATCAGTTCGTGCGTTTAGATGATTTTGAAAAATTCCGTACACCTTTGTGTACATTAATGGCGGATTTAGAAATAAAAGGCACACTGCTTTTGGCATTAGAAGGGCTGAACGGCACAGTCGCTGGTACACAAGATGCGATTGATAAATTGGTTCAGTTCCTTGAAGACGATGGACGCTTTAACAATTTAGAAATTAAGTTTTCCCAGGCTAAAAAATTACCTTTTAAACGCCTCAAAGTTAAACTCAAAAAAGAAATCGTAACGCTAGGCGTTGAGCACATAGACCCACTATCTTCAGTTGGCACTTATGTGAAACCCAAAGATTGGAATACACTCATTAACGACCCTGATGTGGTGTTGATTGACACTCGTAATGATTATGAATATGGGATTGGCAGTTTTAAAGGTGCTATTAACCCGAATACTGAGACTTTTAGAGAATTTCCTGCTTATACCAAAGAAAATTTAGAGCAATATCGTGATAAAAAAGTGGCAATGTTCTGCACTGGTGGTATTCGTTGCGAAAAATCCACTGCTTATTTAAAATCACAAGGCTTTAAGTCCGTTTATCACCTACACGGCGGTGTGTTGAAATACTTAGAGGAAATGGATGAGGCCGAAAGCCTTTGGGAGGGCGAATGTTTCGTGTTTGATGAGCGAGTCGCCGTTAAGCATAATTTAGAACAAGGGCAATACGACCAATGTCACGCCTGCCGTTATCCTATTACAGCGGCAGACAAACAACACCAACATTATGAAAAAGGGATTTCTTGTCCTCGTTGCCACGGCACTCGCTCTGAAGATCAACTCAGTCGTTACAAAGAAAGACAACACCAAATCGAGCTGGCAAAAGTGCGTGGTGAAGAGCATATTGGCGACAATGCCGCACAGATAATTAACGCCAAAACGAAAAAGAAAGCCACCATCTCGTCATAAAAACAAACCCTTTCCTCCCCCTAAAACGAGCGGCTCGTCTCTACTACCCCCTGTTGTCAAGGTTCAACCTTGACAACCTTGACAATTAGGCAATTAATCAAGTTTTGCCTGATTAAAGCTTCCAACGAACTGTACCTTTGATGCCGTTGCTATGGACTTTGTTGTCGGTGGATTGAATGCGTTCGTGGTTTACGTAAATAGTGGTGCCACTAAGGGTAAAACTGGCTTGGTCTGCGCTACCAGTAATGGTAAAGGTTGTGCCACTTTTATTGGTATTCAGGTTAATGACTTTACTGGCCACGCATTGCACTTTCTTCTAAAGAGCGAGAAGCAAGCCTTGCCTCTTTGTGGCCGGATAATCATTTGTCATTAATAATTAATAATTAATAGTTAACCCTTAACAATTACCATTAAAATACTATTTTATGTTTTTTCGTAATGATATTGCCAAACTCAAGCAAGATTTAACTGTCCAGGCTCATTTGTTGGGGTATGATTTGACGCTTAAAACCCGCTGGGGGGTGTTTTCGCCTCGTGCGATTGATGATGGCACAGTGCTGTTGATGAAATATCTGCAAGTGAGCGAGGCTGATAAGTGTCTTGACCTTGGTTGTGGTTATGGACCGATTGGCTTGGCACTGGCAAAGTCTTGTCCTCAAGGTGAGGTGTGTATGGTGGACAAGGATTTTGTGGCTGTTGAGTTGTCAAATATTAACGCCAAACTGAATCGTATTGACAATGCTAAGGCGATTTTGTCGGATGCGTTTTTGGGGGTTAATAAGGATAATTATTTTGACCAAATTGTCTCGAATGTGCCCGCTAAAGTGGGTAGAGAACAGCTTAGTATTATTTTGTATGATGCTTATGATGCACTGAAGCCAGGAGGCAGAATTACTTTTGTGACTATTAATGGCTTGCGGCATTTTGTCAAAGACAACTTTAAATCCGTGTTTGGTAACTACAAAAAACTCAAGCAAGGGCAAAAATATACCATTTCTCAGGCAATCAAAACACCCTAATCCCAAAAATACCCACACTTTCTAACGCTTTTTTAATGTTATTACGCTTTATAAACGGTATAAAATATTGAAGTTTTATGCTTAAGGAGAAAATCATGGATGTATTAGAGAGAATCCAAAAACAAGTGGATAGCGCACCAATCGTTTTATATATGAAAGGCACGCCTCAATTCCCACAATGTGGTTTTTCATCAACTGCGGCGAAAACACTCGCCTCTACAGGGGTGGAGTTTTCATATGTGAATATTTTTGACGACCAAGAGGTGATGAAAAATCTACCAGCTTTTGCCGACTGGCCAACTTTCCCGCAAATTTATTTCAACTCTGAGTTAATGGGTGGCGGCGATATTATTGTTGAAATGGCAGAAATGGGCACGCTTAAAGGTGAGATGGAATCAGCGGTAGAAAAGTTTAATGCTTAATTACAGGTTATGAAGTTTGTGACCGTGGTCTTTTAGCCATTGTTTTTCAGTTTTATACTCAGGCAGGATGAACGCAACCAATTGCCAAAATACTTTTGAATGATTTTTGTGCTTAATGTGCGCCAGTTCATGCACAATAACATAGTCAATAACTGAGATTGGTGCGCCAATCAGTAAATAATTTAGATTGATGTTATTTGCGCTACTACACGATCCCCACAAGGTTTTTTGTGATTTTAGCCGCACTTTTTGGTAGTTTAGCTGGTGCAAATCGGCGTAGTAATCAAGCCTAGGCAGGGCGATTTTCTTAAATGAGGCTTTATACCAGCGGTGAAACTCTGTGCTACCGTTATCTGCGCTACTCAGTTTAAAAACCTTTCCCTCAAATTCAAGTTTGTTTTTTGGAGCTTGTTCCCGTATTAAAGGATAATAATTACCCAAATATAGGAACACTTCGCCGTTTAAATAAGTGGGTTTTGGTTGTGCATTTTCTCGCAGTGTTTGGGTTTTTTTCTCAATCCAAGCGGATTTTTCTCGAATAAATGCTTCAATTTTTTTAACAGATAATTGCTGCGGTGCACGAACGAGCAACTCGCCGCTACGGTTAATTTGTAGACTCAGAGTTTTACGCTTAGAGCGAATCAGTTGATAATAAGGTAGTTTCATTAAAGTCTATCTTGTCAAGGTTCAACCTTGACAAGGGTTGTTTATCCGATCCAGGTTCTGGCGTTTTCAAACATTTTCATCCATGGGCTGCGCTCATTCCAGTCTTTCGGGTGGTGTGAGTTTTGCACGGCTCGAATAACACGCTCTGGGTGTGGCATCATCAGGGTAACTTGCCCAGATTTGTTGGTAACGCCTGCCGTGGCAAAATCCGACCCATTTGGATTGTGCGGATAGGCTTGGGTGGCGTCGCCTTGGTGATCAACATATTGTAGGGCAATGTTGTTGTTTTGCTCGCCGGTAAAAATGGCACGACCTTCGCCGTGGGCGGTAACGACTGGGATGATGGAGCCTTGCATACCGTCAAAAAACAGAGAGTTGGTTTTGCCGATTTTAACCGAAGAAAAGCGTGCTTCAAATTGCTCAGAAGTGTTGTGTTTAAAGGCGGGAAAATAGTCGCTACCGGGGATAATTTCGCCTAAATTAGACATCATTTGGCAGCCGTTACATACCCCTAGGGCAAAGCTGTCGTTGCGATTAAAAAAGGCTTCAAATGTATCTTTGGCGTGCGGATTGTAAAGGATGGATCTTGCCCAGCCACGCCCAGCACCCAACACATCGCCATACGAAAAGCCACCGCAAGCCACCAAGCCGTTAAATTCGGACAGGGAAAGGCGATTGGCTAAAATATCACTCATGTGTACATCAATTGCCTCAAATCCTGCTTTGTCAAAGGCGGCTGCCATTTCGATATGTCCATTGACGCCTTGCTCACGCAAAATGGCGACTTTAGGGCGATGGGTCAAGATGGCAGGTGCTTGGTTGATGTCAAATGTTGTGTTTGTTTGTAGCCCCAGCGTGTTTTGTCCGACTAAGTCAAATTCTTGTTTGGCGCATTCAGGGTTGTCTCTAAGTTTGGCAATCTCGTAAGAAGTCTTGCTCCACAACTGCTGTAAGGTGTTGCGTTTTTCGCTAAAATTGCCGATATTGAAGGTATCGGTATTGTTGAGTGTGGCAATAACACGGGTGCAGTCTGCTAATCCAGCCTTAGACAGTGCGTTTTTTACGGCTGTTTTGTTGCTGTTTTCTACTTGAATAACGCAGCCCAGTTCTTCGTTAAACAGAGTGTAAATATCATCCTCGGCAATGTCTAAACCACAATGAGAGGCAAACGCCATTTCTAGCAAGGTGGTGATAACACCGCCATCACTACGGTCGTGATAAGCACTAATTAAACCGTCTTGATTAAGTTGGTTAATGGCAGTGAAAAAACTCTTAAACAGTGTTGAATCATCAAGGTTTGGTGCAGTATTACCGATTTGACTATAAACTTGTGCTAAGCAAGAGCCACCCATGCGATTTTTACCAAGCCCTAAATCAATCAGCAGTAATTCACTCTCTATCGTAGTGTCAAGCAATGGGGTGATTTGTGCTCGCACATCAGGCGTTTTGGAAAATGCAGTAATGATGAGGGAAAGTGGGGCAGTGACTGATTTTTCTTCTCCATTTTCAACCCAAGCACTTTTCATACTCATCGAATCTTTGCCAACTGGCACGGTCAAACCTAGTTTAGGGCACAAATCCATACCCACTGCTTTTACTGCCTCAAACAATTTGGCATCTTCGCCCGTATGACCGCTGGCACTCATCCAGTTAGCGCTTAGACTGATATGATGAATGTTTTCAACATAGCCACCAAGCATATTGGTAAGTGCTTCGCCAATGGTCATTCTGGCAGCGGCATTGGCATCACACAATGCCAGAGGTGTGCGTTCGCCCAAAGACATAATTTCGCCCTGATAGCCTGTGTAATCGGCAGTAGAAATCGCACAATCTGCCACTGGAACCTGCCACGGGCCGATAAATTGGTCACGAGCCACCATACCCGTTACACTTCTATCGCCAATAGTAATCAGGAAGTTTTTGCTGGCAACGGTGGGTAATTGTAATATTCTACTAATCGCCTCATCAAGTGCAATAGCACTTGTGTCTAGCGTGTTGGGATTAAGTGGCTGTGTGGTGGCATCAATCGTGGTTTTGGGTGGGTTGCCGAGTAGCACGCTCATCGGCATTTCAATAGGATTGTTGTTAAATAAAGCATCGCTTAAAATCAATTCTTGTTGTTTGGTTGACTCGCCCAATACGGCAAATGGCGCACGCTCACGCTGGCAAAGTTGGCTAAATAATTCAAGACTCTCGTTGCTAATCGCTAGTACATACCGCTCTTGTGATTCGTTACACCAAACCTCAAGTGGCGACATTTTCTTGTCATCGTTGGGGATATTGCGTAGCTGAAAACACCCGCCTTTGCCTGCATCATTCACCAATTCAGGTAAGCCATTTGACAAGCCACCAGCCCCAATATCGTGAATGGAGATAATAGGATTTTTATCGCCTAAATTGGCACAACGGTCAATAACTTCTTGCGCACGGCGCTGCATTTCTGGATTAGCGCGTTGCACCGAAGCAAAATCTAAATCTTCATTTTGCTCGCCACTATTGATAGACGATGCCGCACCACCACCCAAACCAATCAACATCGCTGGGCCACCCAAAACGATAATCAAACTGCCCACAGGAATATTGCCTTTTTCAATATGTTGCTCTTGAATATGCCCCAATCCGCCAGCCAGCATAATCGGCTTGTGATAGCCCCGCACATCGCCATCAGGGGTTTGTTGCTCATAAGTTCTAAAATAACCGAGTATGTTTGGGCGACCAAATTCGTTGTTAAAACTGGCCGCACCAATTGGGCCTTCCAACATAATATCCAGCGCTGAGACAATGTGACTGGGCTTGCCGTATTCAGCTTCCCATGGCTGTTTGGCACCGTTTATTTTAAGATTAGACACACTAAATCCGCACAAACCTACCTTGGGTTTTGAACCTTGACCTGTCGCACCTTCATCACGAATCTCGCCTCCAGACCCAGTCGCAGCCCCTGGATGTGGGGCAATGGCAGTAGGGTGGTTATGGGTTTCCACTTTCATCAAAATCGCCCTATGCTCTGTCGAGGTGACATATTTGCCATTTTCATCAGCATAAAAACGCTCACCTTGATAGCCTGCCATTACCGCAGAGTTGTCCGAATAGACGCTGAGCAAACCCTCAGGATGCTGGTGATAAGTGTTACGAATCATAGCAAACAGGCTTTTTGCTTGTGCTACGCCATCGACAGTCCAATCGGCGTTAAAAATTTTGTGTCGACAATGCTCAGAATTTGCCTGCGCAAACATCATCAGTTCCACATCGGTTGGATTGCGTTTTAATTGGCTAAAACTCTCTAGCAAATAATCAATTTCCCCGCTCGATAACGCCAAACCTAGTGTAGTATTAGCGTGTTCTAGTGCAGATTTTCCGTCAGACAGAATATCAACACTGCTAAAAGCCTGTGGCTCAAAATCATCAAAAATCGAGTGCACATCCTCTATTGATCTAAGTTCTGACTCGGTCATTTTGTCCATAATGACAGCTAAAACGGCTTTTTTATTGGTGATTTTTTTATCAAAATGATAAACAATCCCTCGCTCAATACGGCTGATTTTTTTAAGCCCGCACAAATGCAAAATATCACTTGCCTTAGATGACCAAGGCGAAATCGTACCAAGGCGTGGCATAATGATGATTTGCGTGCTACTTGTTATCTCAATTCGCTCTTCATAACTTAACAATGCCTCCAGCATCTCAGCCTCAGTCGCCGTCAGCGCACTATCGCAATTAGCAAAATGCACAAACTCTGTGTCAATAAGTTGCACCCCTAATGCAGAAAGTTTTTTGTTTAATCCTGCTTTTTTAAAGCCTCGTAATGCTTGAATGTGTTGAATAGTTTTAATCATAGTGGTTTACGGTAAATAAATATGTCATTTGTTTTCTTGTCTTCTATTTGTAAAAAAGTGGACTCTGTCTATAAGCATAATAGCCAATAACCCAGCCAAGTGATAATCCAATGATATAAAAAAGGAATATGGTAACTACGATAGTAGCGTTTTATGTGGTTTTTGCTTGCTTGTAGAAGGTTTTTTATTTTGACTTCTAGGGCGATATTTTGCAGCCAACTTTCAAGTTTAGAAAATGGGTTTTTCATTTAAACATCACCTTTATTGCACAAACTACTTTAGAGTTGTGCCATAACCTCATCAGAAATATCAGCGTTGTGATAGACTTCTTGTGTATCGTCTAAGTCCTCTAGGCGGTCGATGAGTTTCATGAATTTTTCTGCATCGCCGAGATTAAGTGCGACACGATTATCAGGCTCCATAGTCACTTCGGCATGGCTTGACTCAAGTCCAGCATCGGTAAGTGCGTCTTTTACAGTGAAAAAATCTTCGGGTTCGGTAACTACATCGACTGAGCCATCGTCATTATTGATAATATCCTGTGCACCTGCTTCCAGTGCCACTTCCATAATTTGATCTTCATTACCTGAGATAAAACTGATAAAACCCTGTTTTTTAAACAAATAAGCCACCGAACCATCTGTGCCCAAATTGCCTCCATGTTTAGAAAAAGCATGGCGCACATCTGCCACGGTGCGATTGCGATTATCCGTCAGGGTGTCTACCATAATAGCTGTGCCACCCAAGCCGTAACCTTCATAACGCACTTCGTAATAATTTTCGCCATCAAGGTCGCCACTGCCTCGTTTAACGGCACTTTCGATGGTATCTCGTTTCATATTCGCTGCCAAGGCTTTGTCAATTACCATTCTAAGAGAAGGGTTATTTTCAATTACACCGCCACCTGCTTTGGCAGCGATAACAATTTCCTTGATTAGTTTAGTAAAAATTTTGCCTCGTTTGGCATCTTGCGCACCTTTTCGGTGTTGAATGTTGTGCCATTTACTGTGTCCTGCCATTTTTTATTTCTCCGTAAAATCTAGTAATTTTTGTATTGAATGTTGTGCCTGTTGAGTGATGTTTTTGTCAATTTTAATTTCATTCTGCTGGTTGTTTAGGGTTTCTAATAACTTTTCCAGTGTATTCATCGCCATCCACTCGCAATGCGCACAACTTTCACAATCCGCACCTACGCCTGCAGTTGGGGCTTCTATGAGTTTTTTATGTGGTGCTACTGCGTGCATTTTGTGGAAAATGCCGTTGTCTGTTGCCACAATAAAGGTTTGCTCTTCTCGGTCTTTGACAGCATTAATCAGCGCCGTGGTTGAGCCAACTACATCAGCTAAATTTACTACCGCTTGTGGGGATTCTGGATGTACCAACACGCAAGCCTGTGGGTGTTTTGCTTTAAGTGCTGACAAGGCATCTGCCTTAAAACGCTCGTGTACCACGCACGCACCTTGCCAAAGTAGCATATCTGCATCTGTTTCATTTTGCACATAACGCCCTAAATGCTTGTCAGGTGCCCAAAGAATTTTATGCCCTTGTTCGTGTAAATGTTTTACCACTTTGAGTGCACTGCCTGAGGTGACTACCCAGTCAGCACGGGCTTTAACCTCAGCTGAAGTGTTGGCATAAACCACGATTTTTCTATCGGAGTGCTGGTCGCAAAATTTTGAAAAATCCTCAATCGGGCAATCTTCATCTAACGAACAAGTGGCATTTTTATCCAATACCAAAACGGTTTTTTCAGGTGAGAGGATTTTTGCCGTTTCGCCCATAAACTTAACGCCTGCAACGATAATGGTGTCAGCATCGCAGTTTTGCCCAAATCGTGCCATCTCTAAACTATCAGAGACCAATCCCCCTGTTTCCTGCGCCAAATCTTGCAAATTGCCACTCACATAATAGTGCGCCACCAATACGGCATTTTGAGCCTGTAATGCAGATTTGATTTGTGCTTGGATTGACACTTTATTAATCTTTTTCAGGCAAACTCACTTTAATGCTTAATTCCCTTAACACTTTGTTTGGCACGCTGGCAGGGGCGTTGGTTAGCAGGCAAGCGGCAGTTTGAGTTTTTGGAAAGGCAATCACATCACGAATAGAATCGCTACCTGTCATAATCATTACCAAACGATCTAAGCCAAATGCCATACCACCGTGAGGAGGGCAGCCATATTCTAGGGCATTGAGCAAAAAGCCGAATTTATCTTGTGCTTCTTCATCGGAAATACCTAATAATTTCAGCACGGTTTGTTGCATTTCGACTTGGTGAATACGAATAGAGCCACCACCAACTTCAGAACCGTTAATGACCAAGTCATAGGCACGAGATAGGGCGGTATTTGGGGCTGATTCTAAGGTTTTAGCATTAACACTTGGTGCGGTAAATGGATGATGAATAGCGCTTAAAGAGCCGTCGTCATTTTCATCAAACATAGGGAAGTCAACCACCCAAATTGGTGCCCATTTACAGGTGTATAGGTCTAAATCTTTGGCGATTTTTTCACGCAGATTGCCCAACGCCTCGTTAACCACTTTGATTTTATCTGCACCGAAGAAAATAATATCACCTGTTTCTGCACCCACTTTATCAACGATGTTTTGTGTAACTTCTTTACCAAGGAATTTTAAGATGGGTGAAGCAGGACCTTCTTCGTTCATCTTTATATATGCCAAGCCTTTAGCGCCATAGATGCTGACATATTTGGTGTAGTTGTCGATTTGTTTGCGTGAAATGCTACTGCCGCCAGTAATTTTCATTGCTGCAACCCGAGAATTTGGGTTTTGAGCAGGCTCAGCGAAGACTTTAAATTCAATGTTTTCAAGTAGCTCATCAATGCCGATAATCTCAAGTGGAATACGCATATCAGGGCGGTCAACACCGTATTTATCCATCGCATCGGCGTAGGTAATGGTGGGAAATTTACTATCTAAGTCTACATTAATTACTGATTTAAATAGCCCTCGTGTCATTTCCTCCATCATTGCCATAATCTCATCTTCGTTCATAAATGAGGTTTCAACATCAAGTTGGGTGAATTCTGGCTGACGGTCGGCACGCAAATCTTCATCTCTAAAACATCGAACGATTTGATAGTAGCGTTCAAAACCCGACATCATTAATAATTGTTTGAATAATTGCGGTGATTGTGGCAGGGCAAAAAATTCGCCTGGATAAGTGCGTGAAGGTACCAAATAATCGCGCGCACCCTCAGGGGTTGCCTTGGTTAAAAATGGTGTTTCAATGTCTAAGAAATCATGGTTTTCCATAAAATCACGCATATAGTGCGTTACTTTTGAGCGCAGTTTTAGCCGCTGTTGCATTACATTGGTTCGTAAATCTAGGAAACGATATTTAAGGCGCACCTCTTCTGAAGTATCCACCGCATCAATCTGAAAAGGCACTGGCTTAGAAGTATTTAGAATTTTAATCTTATCAGCCACAATTTCAATCGCACCTGTTGCAAGTTTTGAGTTGATAAGATTGTCATCTCTGGCAATCACTTTGCCCGTGATTTTTAACACAAACTCGTTGCGAATGGTCTCAGCCAAAGCAAAATCTTGGTTGTTTGGGTTAATCACCACTTGCACAATGCCGCGCTTATCACGCACATCTAAAAATATTACCCCGCCATGGTCGCGACGACGATTAGTCCAGCCACAAATTTCAACAGTTTGATCGATATTTTCTTTATTTAATTCACCGCAATAATGTGTTCTCATCATTTTCTTTTTCTTTTTCCTTTTATGTTTGTTTAGTTTGGCGTTACTACACCAGTAGAAATAATTAATTTGAATGCGTCATCGACGCTCATATTTAGCTCAACTGTGTCTTTTTTTGGCAGCATAATAAAAAACCCAGAAGTTGGGTTGGGCGTGGTAGACACATAAATATTAACAATTTCTTGCCCGATTATTTTCTCTGCTTCGCCATGATAACTGCCTGTTTGAAAAGCAATAGTCCACATACCTCGGCGTGGATACTCAACCAGCAATACTTTTTTAAAACTTTCACTAGAAGGACTGAGCACTGTGTCTGAAAGTTGTTTTAGCGCACTGTAAATTCCCCTAAAACCTGGAATTTTATTGAGTAATTTTTCCCAGAGTTGTATCAATTTACGCCCGATAAAATTATTCACCAAAGCGCCAGTAATAAGCATAATTAGTATAATCCAAACAACGCCAGACCCAGGAATAGCGTTGTCTAAACCAAATAAGGATTCTGGTAGGTATTGGGTAGGAATGAGGTTATCGATCAATTCTAAAAAGAATTTGATAACAACAATGCTAAGACCTAATGGAATCCAAAAAAGCAGACCAGAGATAAAATAATTTCGTAAGCGTTTCAACGGTTTAAAACAATCTCAATAAAAAAGTCATTTTAGCACAGGCGCATTACTTTCTTCGTCTCTAAGTGTGAGGATTTCATAACCTTGTTTGGTAACCAAAATCGTATGTTCCCATTGTGCTGACAAGGAGCGGTCTTTGGTGGTAACAGTCCAACTATCAAGTTTTGAGGTGACGACTTCAAAACCACCTAAATTTACCATTGGTTCAATGGTAAACGACATACCTGCTTCAAGAATTGCACTATTAACCACATTGCCATCGTCATAATGCACCACTTGCGGCTCGGCGTGAAACACACTGCCAATACCATGTCCGCAATAATCACGCACAATAGAGCAATTATTTTTAATCGCATGGCTGCCAATAGCTTTGCCAATTTCACCTAAATGAATGCCGGGTTTTACTTTTTCAATGCCAATATATAAGCATTCTTGCGCAATACGGCAAATGCGTTGCGCCTTAACGCTGGATTTTCCAATGATAAACATCTTAGAAGTATCGCCGTGATAGCCGTCTTTAATCACGGTAATATCAATATTAACAATGTTGCCTTTTTTTAGTTTTTTCTCACTCGGAATACCGTGACACACCACATTATTAATACTGGTACAAATCGATTTTGGAAAGCCATGATAGTTGAGCGGAGCGGGGATAGCACCCTGAATATCGACAATATAATCATGGCAGATTTTATCTAGTTCATCGGTGCTAATACCTGATTTGACATAAGGCGTAATCATATCTAGCACTTGCGCTGCCAAGCGACCAGCAACACGCATTTTTGCTATTTCAGCACTAGATTTAATATCAATTGACATTTGTTTTTCTATTTTGAATTCTAGCGATGCGTTCTTTAAGTGGCGGGTGTGTAGCAAACAACTCACCACCAATGCCGAACATCATAGCGTGGGCGTATTCTTTAGAAGAAGGATTTTCCATTACACTTGACTTTCCTCCATTTTCCAGCACTTCAAAGGCCTGCACCAAACCTTCAGGATAACGCGTAAATTGCACCGCAGAAGCATCAGCCAAATACTCTCTTTGTCTGCTCATAGCGGCTTGTAAAATCCTGCCAAGCCACACAGTGAGTGCACCAATAATGCCAATAACGGCTGCCATAGCAAACATAACCAATTTGGCACGCCCATCCATTCTACGATTATATATCGCATTATAAAAGATGAATCTTGCTAAAAAGAACAGTGCGGTAAAGCCAAAAACAAAAGCAGATATTTGAATATTTAATTTAATATCTTGATTGGTAATATGCCCTATTTCATGTGCAATAACACCTGAAAGTTCGTTGCGGTTAAAATTATCCAATGCCCCTTGGGTAATAGCGACTATGGCACTTTTGCTAGATTTTCCAGCGGCAAAAGCATTGATACCTTGTTCTGGAATAAGATATAAACTGGGGGTTGGTATGCTGGCTGCCAAGGCTTGTTCGGTAACAATATTTAAGGCTTGTTTTTGTGCCAAAGAATCAGCTGTGTCCTCGTTTAATAGGCTGCCACCAAAAGCAAGCGCAACTTTGTGCCCATTTGATTTTTTGACAAAGCCAAATACCGTGGTCAAACCTTGGACAATAAAGGCAATTGCAGAAAAACCGATTAAAATTTGAATGTGTTTGTCATCAAAAGCACGAACATTACTGGCAATAAATTTTTGTCCAAAACTATATTGCTCATAACCAGGTTGATAAAGCTCTGCCAAATTAAGCCCAACTGCAAGAGTCCAGCCGATTAAAAAGGAAGAAACCAATAGCAATAAAATATACAAAAACCAGATAATTCGGCTATTTTTTCTAGCACGGTCTTGGTGTTCTCTAAAGTCCATATTTATTTAAAAATCACTATTTAAATAAATCTTTTGGCGCTTCGTTAAGTTGCTGAATACTTTCGTTAAATTCTAAATTTTGTGCATCAGCACCAAAACCAAACATCCCTGCAAAAATAACATTGGGAAAAGATTTTTTGTATTCATTAAATTTTTGTACCAAATCGTTATACCCTTGACGAGCGCTGGAAATTCGATTTTCTGTTGTGGTTAATTCCTCTGACAACTGCATCATATTTTCACTGGCCTTTAACTCTGGATAATCTTCCATTTTTAAGTTAAATCCACCCATCGCACCTTCTAATGCCACTTGCGAACTTGCTAATGTTGCCATGGCACTGGCATCACTTGGATTGCTTTCAGCTGCTTGTGTCGCTTGTAAAAGTCCAGACCTTGCTTGTGTTACTGCCATGAGCGTTTCTTTTTCGTGTTCCATGTATTTTTTGGCTGCATCAACCAAATTTCCAATCAAATCCAAGCGTCGTTTGAGCTGCACTGAGATTTGCTCAAAACCATTTTGATATTGGGTTTTATAAGAAACTAATTTGTTATAAATGTTAACAATCCAAATAATCAAAACCCCAATAATTGTGATTAATAACCAGTTATGTATTAAAAAATCCATGCGTAAACTCCTTAAAAGATATTGTTTTAAATTATACTGGAGATTTTTGCGTAAATTTAAATAATACTCGTAGAAATACACACAAGATTTTTATTTAAACACCTTGATATTTGCGAGCAACATCTGTTAATATCAGATACTTGGCAAGCGATGATTAAAAATCGAGAATATTCTAATCAAGTAGTGATTGCATCAAAACAAAAAAAGCTTGTATTGCTACAAGCTTTTAAATATGGGGCGAGAAACGGGTCTTGAACCCGCGACAACCGGAATCACAATCCGGGGCTCTACCAACTGAGCTATTCCCGCCATAAACTGGGTGGTACACCTAAAATGATTCGAACATTTGACCTACGGCTTAGAAGTGGCTTTCAGCAAGGTTTTATAGGATTTTACCAAAATTAAGATGAGTATTTTAACCTTAATGCAAAAGGGTTTGTTGTGTTTTTTCACTTTTCTTAACATTTACCAATACTGATAGAGATTGCTACCAAAAGTTGTGTTCTGCTAATCATCCATATTTATGCAAAGATCTTTTTATAGCTGTTTTTTGTATTTAGGTGCAGTGCGTGCTGGTATGGTTAGTGATCCTGTCAATTATTCCTTTTCCAGTTATCAAATTAATGCGTTGGGAAAAGCCTCTAATCTTTGTTTACCGCATGAGGAATATTTGTCTTTAGGAGACCTTTGCATAAAATAGGGATGATTAGCAAAATTCAATTTTTGCCAGATTGGTGATTTTATTAAACCTTGTCCTAGCAGGGCTAAGGCTGGGTTTAAAAAATCGCCAAGCGGGTGAAAAGTGGATTTTTGATGATTATTCATATTTATGCAAAGGTCTCTTTAGGTGAAACAAATCTAATTAGAGTAGCAAAAATACTGGTTGCGTTTTGGATAAGAGCCTGATATTAAGTTGATTGACCACATTCGTAGAATAACTAATCAAGGTATGGCTGGCTATAGTTAATGAAGATTTTATAGTGTAGATAAAAAACTTAACAGGCTATAATATAATCAGAAAAAACAGAGGTAGACCGAAAGGATGGTAGAAAAAGAAAATATAATTGACACTAGCCCCTTTATAAAGGGGTTTACGCTGATCGAGTTATTGGTGGTGGTTTTGATTGTGGGTATTTTGGCAAGTTTGGTTACTTTGAGCATTAATATTGCTAGTCCTTCTGAGGTAAATAAGTTAAAAGCCAAGATGCAACAACACATTACGCTTGTGCAGAATCATGTGCAATTATACAACCAGCCTATATATTTAAAAGTGAGCAAGGATAATATACAGGCGCTCAGTTTTCAGCCAGAAATAAATGAAGGTAAAGAAAAAGTGTTATCAGAAAAATCATTATGGCAGCCTAGTCAACATCTTGAAGTACTGAAATTTAAACTTCGTAGCGTTGTCTGCGATGTTGAGGTAATTGAAATACTACCCAATGGATTTATAACAGATGCGACTATTATTTTGTCTCAAGATGGCGAATCCGTCACTTTTAAAACGGGTGTGATGCCCAAAGTTAAGGCGGATGAAAGTTAAGGGCTTTACATTGGTTGAGGTTTTAATTGCATTGGTTGTCGTGGCTGTGTCGCTTAGTGCCTTAGTTACAGCCAATCAGCAAAACGCCAATAGTATCACTTATTTTCAACAAAAAACACTGGCAAATTTAGTCATTAGTAATTTAAGTGTGGATAAGCGTATAGGGTTAAAACCCAATATGGGCTATCAATCTGGTGAATATGAGATGGGTAAGCAAACTTGGTATTGGCAAACGAATACACAAACAACGCCCAACAAAGATATTATTAAAACCGATTTATCCCTTTACTCAAGTATTGAAAAGCGTGATAACAAGCAATCGGTTGCCACCTTGGTGTTATATTTAGAAAAATGAAACAACACGGCTTCACTTTAGTAGAACTGCTCATTGCAATAGCCATATTGTCTGTGATTAGTCTCATCTCTTATAATGCACTGGACAGTACGCTTAAGCATCAATCAATACAAAAACAACACACCCAAAACTTAATGCAACTACAAAAAATCTTGCTGTATTTTGAGCGAGATTTTTCCCAAACCTTGCATCGAAAGATTGTTTTGAATACAAAATCTATCCGTCTTAGTAGTGTGCAGAACGATACTTTACTTGATATTCAGTATCAGTTTAGTGAAAATACCGTCAGGCGAGAGGAAGTCTCTAGTCTAGATAAAAAAGCAGAATTGATTCTGTTAGAAGGGGTTAAGGTGTTCAAAATACGGTTGCTAGATAACACCAATAAATGGCATGCCACTTGGAAGGACAAAAACAACAAAAACTATTTAAAAGCCATTGAAATTAAATTTACCCATCCTTATTGGGGTAATATTAAAAAAATCGTGGCAATTCAATGATGCAAAAATCTCATGAAAAAGGCGTGGTGTTGGTTAGTGTATTAGTTATAGTCGCTATGATTACTCTGGCGGTGAACCTAATGTGGCAACAACAAGCACTGAGTTTAAAAAATACTAAAAATAGTGTTTACACTAATCAAGCCATTAATTACCTTTATAGTATAGAGACTTGGGTGCGAAGTATTTTGAAAGAAGATGAGGATAAGAAAGTCGATGATTTAAGTGAGGATTGGGCAAAGAAAATTCCTCCAATTTCAGTGCCTAATGGTACAATTAATGGCACGATAGTTGATTTTCAAGCGCGTTTTAATATCAATGATACATTTAAATTCAAAGACAATCAGGCTAATATTGTACCAAAGTACAGTCGTATTTTAAACACACTTAACACTGTCTTAGATCAAGATTTTATGGTTGATTTAATCCTTGAGTATATTAACAATCACTCGTTGTTGCAAGGGTTTGAGCATATCTCGCAACTCAAATTGGTTGAAGGCATCACGCTTAAAGATTATTTAACAATAGAGCCTTATATTTATGCCTCTACAAGTATCAAAACCAAGGTTAATATCAACACCGCTGAAAAGAAGATGATTGCCGCTTTGTATCCAGATTTATCCCTGTCATCTGCAGAGATGATTGCAGAAAAAAGACCTTTTAATTCACTTAAAGAAGCATACAGAGCGATACATCAAGCGCTTAGTGGGCTTACCTTGGAACAAGTCAAAACAGTTTTCAGTCCGTTAATTGACATTAAAAGTAGCTATTTTTTACTTAAAGCTGATGTTAATATCAACGACACCCATATCAAAGCACAAACCTTATTTTCTCGACACGAGAAAACACTCAGCGTTATTAGTCGTACCTATCGTCAAGTGTTGGACACACAACTAAATTCAACTAGCAATAAAGATTCGGCAGTAATTGAAGCAGAGTTATATATAAGTAAATGAGAAGTTAATCCGTTGTAATTTGCACATCTGCAAAGACCTTAACAAATGTTTTAATTAGCGCTAATGCAGGATTTCCTTCCTCGTGCTTTATAAGCTACTACATCACCCCAAAACCTTTGACAACTTTTTAAATTTTCTTATATAGCAAACCTCAAGAATCCCTCTTTTTTTTCTGGTTTAATTTTATACTTTCTTGGTGCACATCCATTGGTTTTTTGTATTTCAATGTTTCATGGAATCTTCTGTAATTAGTCAACCCTTAAAAACCATACAACAAACTGATTTATAACAATAAAACCACAATATATCACAGACAAATCAACCAGATTTTGATAAAATACCCTATCTTTCTTGGTCGTTTTGCTGATAAAAAAT
>NZ_FXLV01000009.1 GCF_900180345.1 Bathymodiolus heckerae thiotrophic gill symbiont | reverse complement strand
TAAGGGATTATTACATCCAGTGAGTAAAAAAGGCTAAAAAGAGAGAAATAAGGCTAAAAAAATCAAACAAACAAGGTGTTTTTTAGATTTTTATGGAAAAATACGGAAATTTTGAGCTATTTTTTTTTGAAAAATTGCAAGGGTTGAAAATAGGATGGGGAATTATGAATTATGCAAAGGTCTCACAATGTGTTTTTAAAAGTACTTGGATTAAAATCAATATAAAAAAGCCTTTAAGAGCTTGGTAATTTAGGCGATGGGAAGTGGTGTATTTTTTAGGATAAAATAAGACATTTTGAGTAAAATGGATAGCCTATTATGCAAGCGATTTCAAGCACTTATTTGAGGCAATATTTCTAGTGTGGAACTTAATTATTCTTGGGGGTTTATAAAATGGGCAGAAGAAGAAAGCCAAAACCAAAAATTTATGAATTAGAAATTGAATCGCTTTCACATGAAGGGCGGGGCATTGCACATTTAGATGAAAAAGTGATTTTTGTGAGTGGGGCGTTGCCGGGTGAAAAAGTGGTGGCTGAGCGTGTTTTTTCTCGTGCTAAATTTGAAGAGGCGGCTGTGGTGGAGGTGTTAAAACCTGCGGAAAATCGAATTGTGCCTAAATGTGAGGTGTTTGGTGTTTGTGGTGGGTGTTCGTTTCAGCATTTGTCTAGTGAGGATCAGATTGAGGCTAAGAGGGAGTGGCTGAAAGATGCATTTAAACAGCAGGCTAAAATTGAGCCGAAAAATTGGCTTGAGCCTTTGCAGGTACAGGCGTGGGGTTATCGGCGTAAGGCACGATTGGGGGTGCGTTGGGTGGCGAAAAAGGACAAGGTTTTGGTTGGCTTTAGGGAGAAAAAATCGGGTTGGATTGCTAATATGGATAGGTGTGAGGTGTTGCATGCTTCCATTGGTGAGCATTTGAGGGATTTGGGTGAGTGTATTGAGCGGCTTTCTATTAAATCGCAAGTGCCGCAAATTGAGGTGGCAATTGCTGAGAATAATACCGTGTTAATTTTGCGACATCTTGAGCCGTTTAGTGCGGAGGATGAGCAGATATTGTTAGATTGTGCTAATAAGTTGGGGGTTTCGTTTTATACTCAGAGTGGTGGTGAAGACACGGTTAAACCGTTAGATAAGCCAGTTATTTTAACTTATTCCCATTCTGATCACAATATTGAAATGGAATTTTTGCCGACTGATTTTACTCAAGTAAATTTCAAATTGAATCAAAAAATGGTGTCATTGGCAATTGATTTACTTGAGCTTGATGATGGCGATAAAGTGATTGATTTGTTTTGCGGGTTGGGTAATTTCACTTTGCCAATTGCCAAATACGCTAAGTGTGTAGTGGGCGTAGAAGGGGATTTAGGGCTGATTGAACGCGCTAAATATAATGCTGAGAAAAATGCCATTACCAATGCTGATTTTTATAAGGCAGATTTGTTTAAAGAGGTGGAGGGTTTTGAGTGGTTTCGGGGCAAAACTTATAACAAAGCATTGATTGACCCAGCCCGCTCAGGCGCCATTGAACTCGTTGGGTTGTTGCCCAAACTTGGTGTTGAGCGTTTGGTTTATGTGTCGTGCAATCCTGCCACTTTGGCACGAGACACCGCCAAACTCATTGAAATTGGGTATCAATTAGAAACCGCTGGGGTGATGGATATGTTTCCTCAAACTGCCCATGTGGAATCAATTACATTATTCATTAAATGTTAAAAATTAATATCACCAATCAAACACTTAAACATCAGGGCAAGATTTATTCTATGAGTAGTGCTAAAAATGGTATTGGCGGACAGGAGGGTTCATTTTGCACGCCGACTGGCAAGTTTAAAATTGCTGAAAAAATTGGCAATGGTTTGGAAATAGGCTCAGTATTGGTGGGTAGGGTGCCAACTGATGAAATATATAGCCCTGAATTAAAACAGAAATACCCTGATAGAGATTGGATACTTACTCGTATTCTTTGGCTGGATGGGGTTGAAGCGCACAATAAAAACACCAAAGAGCGCTATATTTATGTTCATGGTTCGCCTGATGAAACGCCAATGGGTACGCCTAATTCAAGAGGCTGCATTCGGCTACATAACCAAGATATGGTTGCGTTGTTTGATAGCGTTCAAATTGGTGAAGATGTGGTTATAATGAAGTCATGAATCGGTTAATACAATATACACCCAAAAAAGCTTATGAACGCTTGCAAGCCAATCAAGGTGCAGTTTTAGTTGATGTGCGCTGTGAAGCGGAGAATAAGTTTGTTGGCAGACCGATTGAGTGTATTTTTGTGCCTTGGATTGATGAGCCTGATTGGGAACCATGCCCTGATAATTTTATTGTTGCTATTCAGCGTTTTGGCTGTCAATTAGACACAGAAATTATTTTAATTTGTCGCAGTGGTTATCGTTCTACTGATGCTGGACACTGTTTAATCAATCAAGGTTTTAGCAATGTTTCTCATATTGTAAGCGGTTTTGAAGGCGACCTTGATGAAAATAATCAACGAGGTAGTGTCAATGGCTGGCGGCACGATGGTATACCTTGGGAGCAATGTTAAGCCCTTTAATGAACAAGTTGTTAGAAACCTATTTAGACAAAAGAATGCTGTTTATTTTCTTAAACGGTATTGCCAGTGGTTTTCCGTGGGTGATTATTGGCTCAGCGATGACCTTATGGCTTAAAGATGCTGGATTAACACGCACAGCAATTGGTTTTTTTGGTTCAGTTTTTTTTGTTTATTCTATTAATTGGTTATGGGCACCTTTGTTGGATAGGGTCAAGATTCCTGTTCTTACCAAGCGCTTTGGGCAGCGTCGATCGTGGCTTTTGTTGTTACAAAGTTTGTTATTTTTACTGATTATTTTAATTTCTTTTACCGACCCAAAAGACAATTTAATATGGGTAAGCCTATTGGCTTTATCTGTTGCGATTGTATCCAGTACACAAGATGTTGTGATTGATGCATACCGAATTGAAGTGATGGATATATCTGAAAAAGATAAGTTACCTGCTACTGCTGCTATGGCTACTTCTGGCTGGTGGGTAGGCTATGGTCTTTTAGGGGCAATTGCACTTTATTTGTCTGATTTTGGGCAAGAGTGGACATCAGTTTATTTAATGATTAGCGTGTTTGTACTGGGTTTTATATTAAATACGCTGTGCTTAAATGAGCCAGAAAGTCGGCGCCAAGTGGTGCAAGAAAAAGCACAACAGGATTATGAAAATTTATTGGGTGGGCATCATTTATGGCAAAAAACAAGTGCTTGGTTTTTATCCACATTGGTTGAGCCATTAAAAGACTTTTTTTTGCGTTTTGGCAAAACTGCCCTAATTATTTTATTGTTTATTATGTTTTTCAAAATTGGCGAGGCATTTTTAGGTAGAATGTCGCTAGTTTTTTATAAAGAAATTGGCTTTACTACTGCTGAAATTGCCACTTATTCTAAATTAATCGGATCAACATTGACCATTGTTTTTTCTATTATTGCTAGTGTGATTACCGTTCATTATGGTTTGGTGCGTGGGCTAATGATTAGTGGTGTGGCAATGGCAAGCACCAATCTAATCTTTTCTTATTTGGCTTTTGTTGGCCCAGATACCAATGTATTTGCAGTCGCAATTTTGCTTGATAACTTTACTGCCGCTTTTTCAACAGTAGCGTTTGTTGCCTTTATTTCTCATCTTACTAATCGCGCTTACACCGCTACACAATACGCATTAATGGCATCGGCAGGCAATTTTGGTAGGACTTTGTTTGCAGGCGGTAGCGGGTGGATGGTGGATAGCTTGGAGATGCAAGAATGGGCAGCTAATTTTGGTGGACCATGGGTGGTTTTTTTCGCCATAACGGCCTTAATGGTCATACCGAGTTTAATTATGTTGTATTGGATTAGTAGGAAATTTAAGGGCTTATTCGTATGATAGGTGCAATTATGATGGATGTGTCAGGTTTGGCGCTTACTACAGAGGAAAAACAACAATTGGTTAAACCTTCTATTGGGGGCGTGATTTTGTTTACGCGCAATTTTGAATCCATTAGCCAAGTTACATCTTTGATCAAAGACATTCGCCAAGTCAACAAAAACTTACTGATTGCCGTTGATCATGAGGGTGGCAGAGTGCAGCGTTTTAAACAAGGTTTTACCCATCTTCCTGCCATGGCAAAATTAGGCAAAATTTATGATAAAAACCCAGGCCTTGCCTTAAAACAGGCGGTTTCTTGTGGCTTTGTTTTGGCGTATGAATTGTTAGCCATTGGTGTGGATTTTTCTTTTGCCCCTGTGCTTGATTTAGACCATGGTAATTCTTCTGTGATTGGCAACAGAGCGTTTCATTCTAGCCCCACCGTGGTGGTTGAATTGGCAGGTTCTTTAATCCAAGGTATGCACAAAGCAGGAATGAAATGTGTGGGCAAACACTTTCCTGGACATGGTTTTGTGGTGGCAGATTCACATCTAGATTTGCCAGTAGATAACAGACCCATGAGCGATTTATTGCAAGACATAAAACCCTTTAAAAACTTGATTAACCACGGACTTGATGCCCTTATGCCTGCCCATGTTGTTTACTCTCAGGTGGATGTTAAACCCGCAGGATTTTCCTCCAAGTGGATTAAAGATATTTTGCAAGTGCAACTTGGATTTTCTGGCGTGGTATTTAGTGATGATTTATCTATGCAAGGTGCACATTTTATTGAAAATATAGCCGACAGAGTAGGCGCATCATTAGGCAGTGGCTGCGATATGGTGCTTATTTGCAACCATCCGGAATTAGTCGCACAAGTAATTGACAAAGATTGGGGCATGAGTGAAAAATTACAATCAATGCAAGGTTTTTGTAAGTTTAAATCCGATAAAATTAACCATCAACAACATTTAGCCACCATTAAGGATTTATTGTGAGTAATAACAACACACCAGATTTTGAAACCAGACTTCTAAATGCCATGAGGAAAACCCTTATTGCCGTCGCCAAAGACACTATGACTAAGCCTGGCTTGCGTCATCCATTGACAAAAGACACGCAAAAAATGATTACCGACTGCCTAGACATTGTCGTTTCCCGACAAGTTGCCATCGAAAAAGAATCTGGATCACACACCAAAATGAAGCCTGTTTATACCGATGAACAAACTGTGCAAAGTTTTTCTGTGGATGATTTAAAGAAAACCCTAAACTAAAGAATAACTCAGAAATAAGAAATGATTTGGTTGGCTGCTATTTTTGGTTATTGGGTTAATGGGCTTGTTGGTGCGTTCATTGGTATTGCTATAATTTGGATATTGAACTTTGTTATAAAGTCATTCAATGTTAATAATCATACTCACGCTAAAGAACTATTTTTTAACGCTCTTTTCTCAATGCTTGCAAAGATGGCAAAAGCAGATGGTATTATTACTAAAGAAGAAATTGACGCTGTAACGCAGTTTATGAATGCCATAAGATTGAGTGGTAAAGATAAGGAAACTGCCATCAATGCCTTTAGAAAAGCGTCATCAAGTGAGCAATCAGTCTACGAATATGCCAGTCAATACAGAGCACTAGCCAGTGCAGAAATGATAGGAGTTGTCTATGCAGTGCTTTGGGATGTTGCGCATTCTGATGGTGTTTTGCATGAACAAGAAGATGAAATTCTAAGAAAAATACCTGAGTATTTAGGCTTACACCACGGTATATATAATGACTATAAAAATCGTGCTAACAACCGAGATAACTGGGATAAGGCTGATATAGATAAGCATTACGAGGTGCTTGGCTGTGCTAAAGACAATAGCGATAAAGAGATTAAAAACGCTTACAGGAAAGCCATATCTAAACATCATCCCGATAAGATACAGTCTCAAGGTCTACCTAAAGAATTCATGGATTATGCTAACGAGCAGTCAAAAAAGATTAACAAAGCTTATGATGCGATTAAAAAATCAAGGAAGCGTTAAAGGTTAAACGAATTCCAACTTGGTGTAAGCGCTAATTAACCACTTCTGATTTTTTTACTTTTTAGGGTTTACTACTGCTTGCCCTTAAGCGTCTCACCAAGGTAGGCATTTTTTTATGTTAAAATTTGGCACATGAGATTAAGTGATTTTCAAAGAAACACCATTAAACAGATAGCAAAACAGCATTTTAACACTCAGGTTAAAGTCAAACTTTTTGGTTCAAGAGTGGATGATAAGCGCAAAGGTGGCGATATTGATTTATTGTTAGAATTTAGTGATAATACTACCCAACTTGCAAAAAAAGTGTTGCGCTTTAATACGCTTTTACAAAGAAAATTAGGTGAACAGAAAATTGATATTATTACCCTAGAGCCTTGCCAAACACCAAATGCTATTCAGCAACAAGCACTGCAAAAAGGAATAGAATTATGAATGATTTAGATGAAAGAATAAGTCAAATAATCACTATTCTTGAGAAAGAAGATGTTTTAATTAAGGGTGTCATTAGTCGTTTATTTGATCAAAATGAGTTGAGTGTTGTTTGGCTAGAAAATACGCTAAATACACCTGAAGGCATTGATAGATTAGAATCATTTGTATCTAAATTCTCACGCATGCAGGATATGTTTGTGGATAAATTATTGCCTTTATTTTTAATTCGATCAGGTGAAACCCCAAAAACAGCGATTGACAACTTACATCGATTAGAGCAACTTAACATTATTAGCGATGCGAATGATTGGCTTGATATGCGTCTATTAAGAAATAAATTGGTGCATGAATATGTTGACGATATGGCACAATTGTTTGAACATTTACTGTTGGCAAAAACATTTTTTGTTGTTTTAAGTCAAAGTTTTGAGAGGCTTAGAAATATTTTAGAAAATCAAACAAATTCTAAATTGGCATAAGTGCTAATAAGCCATTTTGTGCCAGCAGTTTTGAATTTTATTTGCACTCTAGCGCTGTCGCCATTGCCTTCAAAATTAAGCACGGTGCCGAAGCCGAATTTAGCATGTTTAACGGTTCTGCCAATTGATAATTCACCATTTGCTTGTGGTGCAATATCTTGATTAAATGAATCATCTTTTTGGTAGTTTTTGGATGTTGCACCATATTTTTGTTTAATTTGGTTTAAGTATTTACTTGGAATTTCTGAGAGAAATCGAGAAGGGTGGGCGTAGATAGATTGTCCGTGTAAAAAGCGTTTAATGGCAAAGGACAGTGACAGTTTTTTCATCGCACGAGTCATACCTACATAGCACAATCGCCTTTCTTCGTCCATCAAATGTGGCTCGTCTTTGGACTGCCTAGAGGGGAATAAATCCTCCTCCATACCTGTTAAAAATACATAAGGAAATTCTAGACCTTTGGCTGAGTGAATGGTCATTAATTGCACATTTTGAGTGGGTGGTGCATTGGTATTGCCACTGGAGTCAAGTGATGCTAGGGAGATAAATCCCAGTGTCTCGCTCATGTCATTGTCTTCTTCGTGATTATATTGCCTGGCAGCGGCAATTAGCTCTTCTAGGTTGGCAGTTTTGCTGCCCGCTTTGTCGGTTTTATCGTTGGAATAATGTGTAATCAGCCCCGATGCTTTAATCAAGTGGGCAACTTTTTCAGATAAATCTAGGTGCTTGGTGTCGTCTTGCATTTGTTCAATCAGTTGAGTGAATGCAACCAAGGCATTAGCAGCACGAGTAGGCAATGTTGAAGCTATATTGGTCGCTGCTTGGAATAAATTGGTTTGATTTTCTCGTGCAAATCCTCGTATTTTTTCAACGGTAGCGGCGCCAATACCACGCGTTGGGAAATTCACCACGCGTTCAAAGGCAACATTGTCGGCAGTGGTTTCCATTAGGCGTAAATAACACAGGGCATCTTTGATTTCAGCCCGTTCAAAAAAGCGTAAACCGCCGTAAATAATATAAGGAATATTGTATTTAATCAGTCGTTCTTCAAACCCTCTAGATTGTGCATTTGAGCGGTAAAGAATGGCACATTCATTAGCCGATGCGCCGTTATCAAGATGTTTTTGAATGGTGCTAATGACAAAATCTGCCTCATCAGTTTCTGTGCGTGCTTCGTATAAATCAATCAGCTCGCCATCGCCAGCATCTGTCCATAGAGATTTACCCATACGGTTTGAATTATTTGCAATCAGTGCATTTGAGGCGTTTAGAATATTACCTGTTGAGCGATAATTTTGTTCAAGGCGGATGGTTTGAATGGGTGCAAAATCGGTTTCTAATTTGGTAATATTTTCAATTTTTGCACCACGCCAGCCGTAAATAGATTGGTCGTCATCGCCAACACAAAATACCTTGTTATTACCATCAAACAGCAGTTTAATCCATTTGTATTGCATGGTATTTGTGTCTTGGAATTCATCCACCAAGATATGTGCAAAACGGGTTTGATAGTGTGTGAGCAATACTGGATTATTTTTTAGCAACTCGTAACTACGCACCAACAATTCAGCGAAGTCAATCAGGTCATTGGCATTACAATGTGCTTCGTAGAGTTTAAATATTTCAAGGCTTTTTTTGATGAAAAAATTATACCCCACCTCAATATCATTGGGGCGAATGCCTTCATCTTTTTGCTGATTGATAAACCATTGGACTTTTCTAACTGGAAACTTACTTTCATCCATTTGATTTTCTTTCATTAAGCGTTTAATAATACGGTATTGATCTTGCTGGTCAAGAATTTGAAACTGAGGTCTTAGATTCGCCTCAGCAGGGTGGGTGCGCAACAGCCGATGCGCTAAACCATGAAAAGTGCCCACCCACATACTTCTGATAGGTCGCCTTAATAGCACATTAAGGCGTTCACGCATCTCGTTAGCCGCTTTATTGGTAAAAGTTACCGCTAAAATGGCATCAATATGAAGGTTTTTTTGTGTGACTAAATAGGCGATACGATGGGTTAGCACTCGAGTTTTTCCAGAGCCTGCACCTGCTAATATTAAGGCGCTTTGTGCGTCATTTAAAGTAACCGATTGAGATTGTTCGTTATTTAGTCCGTCAATTATTTCAGATAAATTCATAATTTTTATTGTGTATTGGTTTTAAATGGTTATAATATTACCTTTCTCTTATATCTAATAATTTGAGTTTGGTTAAGAGTAAGAAATTATAAACATTATTTATTAAGGAGTGGCAGTAATGACATACTACGAAGGCGTTAAAAAAATGGAAGAGATGGGTGTAAATGACAACTATATTCAAGGTTGGGTAGCTGGTTTCTTAAACAATCCTGAGATTGAAGAACAAAGAATTACTGATGAGTGGGAGTCTGGCTTTGAAGATGGTAAAGAACACACAGATTCAAACTTTACAAACTTTACTTAATCGTTAATTAAATAAAGTTTTTTAAAGCCCCGTTTACGGGGCTTTTTATTAAATGAAAAAAAATACTTGGCAGTACAACACACACAACACACTGAAAGGTGCAGATAAATGCAACGCTTTTTTTCACAGCAAGCAATTTGAAGACCAAAATTTCCCTATTAAAATCCCCTTAGAATTTGCCAACTTAATTGACAAAAACAACCCTAACGATCCCCTACTAAAACAAGTCATTTCAACTGAGACGCCGGGCTTCTCAATTGAGACGCCGGGCTTCTCAATTGAGCCGTTAGAGGATGAGGAAAATGCGCCTGTTGCAGGGCTTATTCATAAGTATCCTAATCGTGTTTTGTTGATTGCTTCTAGGGTTTGTGCGATTCATTGTCAATATTGTTTTAGACAAAATTTTAATTATAGCGGGCATGACGCTATTAGTAACTGGCAAGCGATTGAGGAATATATTTACACCCATCCGCAAGTGAATGAAGTGATATTAAGTGGTGGCGACCCGTTGAGTTTAAGTGATGAAAAATTACAGGGTTTAATTAACAATATTGAAAACATTCCACACATTAAAAATCTTCGGTTTCATACGCGTAGTGCAGTGGTAACGCCGAGTAGAATTACTGCTGAATTAGTAAAAATGCTGGGTAAAACTAGATTACGCATCGTGCTAGTTACCCATGTTAATCATGCTAATGAGTTGTCAGATAAATTTGCTGAAGCTATAGGGCAATTAACTAAGGTAACTTTGCTTAATCAATCGGTTTTACTCAAAGGTGTGAATGATTCTGTGTCGGTTTTAAGCACACTTTCTACTGATTTATTTGCTTTGGGAATTTTGCCTTATTATTTACATTTATTGGATAAAGTTAGCGGTGCAGAGCATTTTTTAGTTGAGGATGAAACTGCCACTAAATTACACCGAGAATTAGGTAAAAAACTTAGCGGTTACTTAGTGCCTAGATTGGTAAGAGATGAGAATTTAGCAGCAAAAACTTGGCTTTAGCGAATGGCTTCTTCTAAAGTTTTGATATTAATTTCCCCCATATAATGATTAATTAATGCTCCATCAGGGGCGTAAATATAGGTGGTCGGCATACCAACCACTTTGCCAAATTTTTCAAATTCAGCACGATTTTTGTCACTGGATAAAATAATGGGGTAATTCACCATAAAATTATCGGTAAAGTCGGTAATTTTATCAATATTAACCTGTTCATAATCCATACCTAAGAGTTCCACCTTGTCTGAATGCTTGTCATAAAAATCAACAAAAGCAGGGATTTCTTTAAGGCAAGGTGGACACCAAGTTGCCCAAAAATTCACCACCAAGTATTTGCCTTTAACGGTCTTATTATTGTGTATTTTTCCGTTCATATCCACCACTGAAAATTGTGGTAGTTGAATATTTTTTGGGGTGCTATTTTTAGAAAAAATTCCCCCCAGTGTTATGGCGTGAACGATACTTAAAGGAAGAATGATAGCGAGTATAATAAAGATTTTTTTCATATAGAAGATTTTAAAATGAGTGCAATAATTTATCATAATCCCAGATGCACAAAATCTCGGTTGACTCTAGGTATTTTAGAAGAAAAAGGTATTGATTTTCAAGTAATTAAATATTTGGACGATACCCCCTCTGCTGAAGAGTTAAAAGCACTGCTTAGTCAATTAAAATTAGATGCTAGGTCATTAATGCGCACCCATGAAGCGCCTTACAAAGCCAATAATTTAGAAGATAAAACACTCAGTGAAGCTGATTTAATCCAAGCAATGGTTGATTACCCAATTCTTATTGAGCGTCCCATTGTGAAAACCGATAAAGGCACAGTAATTGGGCGACCACCTGAAAATGTATTGGCGATTATTTAAACCCTAAAAAGCATAACTGATTTTAGTAAAAATTCTATCGTTATTTTTAATTGAATCAGTAGTAGTGGAGCCGCCAATATAATCAATGATGCCACCGCTTATTGAAAGTTTGTCATCAATAGCATAATCTAATGAAGTTCTGGCAAAACCTCCTGCATCACCTTTTTTGCCAAATACACCAGCAATTGCAGTTAAATTTAGAGTTTGATTGAGGTATGACTGAGTAAAACGAAGTGCGTGTTGATAGCTTTCTTGTTGGGTGAAATTATTGGATTGAGTGTTGATGATATCATCATAATGATTGATTTTTCTCAGTGCCAATTCATAGCTTATTGAGCCATCGCTAATGCCAGTGTATTCCACGCCGATTAAAGCGTCTATTCTCGATCTTGTGTCAGTTAGTCCTGCGTATTTAATGTTGTTAAAATAGGCAACTTCTGTTTTTAATAAAAAACTGCGAACTACTTTGTTATAAGCCAAACCTAGCATTTTTGACCGGTTATCAAACTGTAAAACACCATCTTTAAAATAAGGTTTATCAAGGTAAGTATCAGCGAAATATACACCAAAATCATACCCAGAAAACTCGCCAGTGAGGCTGAGTGCAATGCCGGTATTTTTTAAATCATTATTGGGTTTATTCTCTGATAAATCAATGCTTTTTTTAAAATCAGAGCCGAATTTTGGATTTTTACTAAAACGATTTTCGTGCAAAATGGCAGTAGAAAATTTTAGGTTATCTTGGTAATAATCTAATTTACTCATAAATCGACCAAGACGCAAATTTTTAATGTCAATCAACCCCGGTGTGTGATTGTCTAATGGATTTAGAACATCGGTAATGCGAATAGCATCGGATTTACCCCAAACGACAATTTGTCTGCCAATTTTAAAATCAAGATTGGTACTAATATTGCCTTCAATATTTAATTCGTTTAAATTTAATTCACTTTCATAGCCACTAGGCGTTGTTTCATAGTTGTTGCTAGCATAAAATATAAAGTCATGATAGGCTTTCAAATTGCTGTTTACCTTAAAACCATTGTCCATTTTATAATCGGTGGTTAAATCTAATAGCAGTTTGGTGGAAGATAGGTTTTTATCGTTATTAAAATTATAATGCGTTTCCAAATTGACGGAACCATACACAATATTTTTTTCAGGTGGCAATGTGGTGGTGATAATGTCGTCAATATTATCATCAAACCCATCATCAAATCCTTCTTCAGCATTTAATAAAAAAGCATTTAAAAGGAGTAAGAATAATAAAACAAGCTTCATTTACAAACCTTTTTCAATTTTACGAACACTGAACATTTCATCATCAATGGCAACATTAATTTTAATATCACGATTACTCAAAATGGTTTTATGTAGAGTTTGTTTGCCGTATTTTGTCGTCATTGTCGTTTGTGTTGCCACCCAAATACCATCAATTTTTTCCATTTTACGAACATCCATATATTTAACTCGGTTGGCTTTTTTAAGATAAAACTTGGCACGGGCGAGCATAAAATTATCTTTGCGAATATATAAAATGCTTTTGGTGTAGCCAGTTTCGTCAATCACGGCTTTATTTTTTGGCAAAGATTGGATAATCCATACTGGATTTTTATCATCTTTGCGTTTAATAATGCTTTCTTTTAGCAGTTTAAAATGATAATCATCAAGATTTTTATCCGTCATATCAGCATAAGAAAAATCACTGCCCATAAAAGCGCCATCTTTGTCACTGGCTGGGATGCGTTTGGTTTTTTTGAGTGCAGGGAGATACATCCATTGGTCATCATCTTTGTCGTTCCCGCTATAATCAAAAGTTAAAAACGCTGTGTTTTTAACATCGCTGGGCGTTAGAAAAAAGACAGATTTATGTTCAGTGTTCTTATTTATGTCTTTGGAAAATGTGCGCATTTGTCTGATGCGTTTTTTCTTGTGTTTGTCGATTAAAACCATTTGCAAAGTGGAGACAATGCTGCTGCCATCATCTCGGGCATCAACTTTTTGCATAATTTCTAAGCCTGTTAAGGCATTAACGCCAAAACTTAACAATAGGGTGGGTAGTAGTAATTTTTTCATTATTTTTGCTCCAAAGATTTAGGTTTTTCTAATAGTTTCATAATAGCAGGCATCAGTAAAAAGTCAGCAATAAGGGCGATAAAAATAGCGCTGGCAGTCAAAATACCAAAATTCAACATATTGGTCATACTGGCACTTAATAGCACTAAAAATCCAAGAGAAAGCACAACGGAAGTAACGATAATCGCCCGCCCCGTTCCAATAAGAGTTAGCCTTGTAGCCTCATCAACATTTTTACCCTCTAATCGATAGCGATTAAAATTGTGCATAAAATGCACAGTATCGTCAACGGCAAGACCTAGGGCAATCGCCCCCACAAGCATTGAAAACATATCAAAAGGAATGCCGAAACCAACCATCATTGCCGTGATGGTCAACATTGGCAGAATATTTGGAATCATACTAATCAAGCCGATTTTAATATTGCCAATTAAAATTATCATCATAATGGCAATAAGTCCAAATGCCAGCACATAACTAATTGCACTAGAATGAATGGATTTTTCCATAATACTGGAAAGTAAAATACCAATGCCAGTGAAAGAAACATCGGCTTTTGTGTTAAATTCTTGTGAAATTTTGGTTTTAATCTCACTTAAAAATTGATTGTATTTAATGGCATCAACAAAAGGCACTTTGACCGTTATGCGTGCCTTAGAAAAACCAGAATCAACAAAATCCTCCAAATCATCACTACCGCTATTGGCAAATAAAAATAATTCTTGTGCAATCAAATCTTTGTTAGTAGGGATTTTGTAAAACGCTGTATTATTTGCATTCAGCGCCTTATTGGTTTCTTTTAATACATCAACCAGCGTTATTGTTTTACCGACAAAAATATCCCTGTCTTTTAAGGTGTTAAGATAATCAGTTGTTCTTTCAATTTTTTGTAGCATCGCTGGTTCATACAGACCATTTTCTCGTCCAGTATCAACAATAATCTCCAAAGTCATTGAGCCGTTTAACTCTCTGTCAATCGTTTCAACATCAACACGCACTGGATTGTCAGCCTTAAACCAGATGAGTGGGTGGTGAGAAAATTTCATTTGTGTGGCAAAAGAGATTGCAATAATAATCATAATACTGCTAATTACCACAATGGATTTAGCATTGTTTAGGGAAAAATCAGCAATCTTGTGTAAAAAAGTGTCCATTGTTTTATTATGCGAGGCAATGGGTTTGTGCTTGAGTTTCAGAGTGGCAAGCATAGCAGGCAACAATATTAAAACAAACAACAGCCCTAATATAATACTGGCACTAGCAAAAATGCCTAAGTTGGCAACAGGGGCAACATCGGAAAATGAAAACGACCACATACCAGCAGCAGTGGTAAGTGAGGTCATTACAATGGCAAAGCCAGAATGCCCCATGGAAAAACGCAGTGCTGATTTTTTATCCCCAGTTTTGGCAAAGTCTTTATAAAACATTGCCAAAAGGTGGATGCTCGCCCCAGTAATAACTGCCAATAAAAACGAGGGCATAATTTGAGTAACAATAGTAAAGGGGGCATCAAACAGTGCCATTAATGAAACAGCACTCACGATTGTTAAAACAACAGTGATAAGTGGCAGAACAACCCCCGAGACTCGCCTGAACATTAATGCCAAAACCAAAATTACCATGAGCAACATTTTTTGGATAAAACTTTGGGTGTCTTTTCTCATTGCCTGCTTAATAACGCCAGCAAATAACGCTGAACCTGCAAGATGCACTTTAAAATTAACATCTTCGTATTTTTTGGTAATTTGTTGCACTGCTTCAATGATTTTGGTGTTTTCATTGTCTGTTAAATATAATTTAGGTGTATTGTTTGTCGTTTCTTCGGCAAACTCATCTTCCTCGTTAACGACTATTTTTTTGCCATTTTTATCAAAACTAGAGTAAGTTTGTGTATCGATGATGATGCTGGTAAAAGTTTTATCGCCATTAAATAGCAAATCTTTTAACAAAGGATTGGCACTTGCCAGTTGTTTTTTAGCACTGAGTGTGGATTTATCAATTTTATAATCATCAAACAAATCCTCAACAATTAAACTGTCCGTTGTGCCAAGGGTGTTTCTGGCGTTTATTAAAGAATTAACCTCTTCAATGTAGGGCAAATTGTTTTCTAATTCTTGGTGTAGTTTTGCCAGTTTTTTAAGAAAATTAAGGTCAAAAATATCTTTAGTTTCAACAGCAATTAAGATTTTTTCATCTCTGCCGAATTGGTCACGAAATTCATCGTATTTAACACGAAGTTCATCAGTTTTATGCAAAAACCCCTCAGTTGAAGTATCCATTTTAAGATTCGGAAGATTAGACCCAAGTGCTGCCACAACAAGTAAAACTGCAAGAATGGTTTTTTTGCTATTTTCAAAAATAAAATCTGCTAATTGTTTAAATTTTTGCTCTGTTTTTAGTCGCCAGTTCATTGTCATATCCGTAAGTTAAAAAATCAATCAATTAATAAGGTTGAGAGATGGCCTTCGCGCGCTTCAATGTTTGAATAATACACATCATCCAACCCCTTAACCACGGAGTTTTTAACCACATCAAGTGCTAAAACTGCATCACTCCAAGCACTTAAATGTTTAAATTCTGTGATAGATAGGGTGTTATTGGTAAATTCGTTAATCCACGCTAGGCGCATAAAAATAGGGGAAAAAGCCACATCAATCATAGCAAAATCGTCATTGTTAAAAAATGTATTGTTGTGTTTAACCGCCTCAAGTTTGGCAAATTTTGCAAACAAGTTTGTTTTTGCAGCGTTGAATTTTTCCTCATTGCCTGTTATTAGGCTGAATAAATCATCAAACATAGTGCCAGAAAAAGCGATCCATGAGCGGTTGTTAGCTTTTTCAACTACATCGTTAGGGTGTAAATCTAGCGTACCAATATCATTCACAAACTCGCTAATTACTGAGGATTCAAACACGATTTTATCATCAACTTTCAGCAGTGGTACTTGCCCAGTTGGCGAGATTTTTTTGAACCAATCGGGCGGATTCATTGGATTGATATAGGTTATTTCAAAGTCAAGTTTTTGTGTGTTTAATAAAATCACCGTGCGTTGTGCAAACGGACAAAGTTTAAAGCTAATCAGTTCTAATTTCATTTTTTTCTCCTTATGATAAAGAAAGCCCTGCCTTCCTCAGATTATTCCCGATGATAGGGGTGGTTGGTTAATAATGAATGGGCACGATAAATTTGCTCCACTGCCAATAATCGTGCTATTGAATGTGGCAAAGTTAAGTTTGACAATCCCCATAATTGATGAGCCTGTTGTTTAATTGTATTGCTTAAACCATCGGCACCACCAATCAGCAAAGCCACACTATCGCCATTTTGTTGCCAATTTTGCATTGCTTGAGCGATTTCTTTAGTGGAGTGTTGTTTACCATGTTCGTCAAAAGCAATAATCAAATTTGCAGTGGCACTGGCTTTCATTAATAACTCACCTTCAAGTTGTTTGATTTGTTCAATATTTTTGCTTTTGCGTTTTTGTGCTTCAGGCGTAGTTAAGTTAAAGTTGAGTTCACGAGGTAATTGTTTTTGATAATGCGTAATTCCTGTTTGTATCCAATCAGGCATTTTTTTACCAATGGCAATCAAGTTGATTTTCACTCGTCGTCCGTTCCCGACCATAATTTTTCTAATTTGTAAAATTCTCTAGTTTTCTCAGTCATAACATGCACCACTACTTCTGCCAAATCAATGAGCATCCAATGCCCCGTTTCCGCACCCTCAATACCAACAACTTTCATTCCTAAACGCTTTGCCTCAATTTTGACATTATTAGCAATGCCGCGCACATGTTGCGTAGAGCGCCCTGTGGCAATCACAATCGCCTCAATATCTGCGCTTTGCTGTAAAACTTTTAGGGTAACAACATCCTCACCTTTAAGTTCGTCGATAATGTTAATCACTGCTTCTAATTGTTGTTTTAAATTCATAGTTTTTTAATATATTTAATAATATTCTCGGGCAAAAGTCCTGATAAATCTTGCTGGTTGCGTATTTTACTTCTAATTTGCGTTGATGAGATGTCAACTAACGGCGTTTTTGCAAAATACACCTTCTTGTAAGAGGCCGATCCTTTTACAAGGGGTAATCTTGGTAAAACCACTAATTGCGCATAATTGCCAAATTGTTGGTAGTTTTTCCAAGCTTCCAGTGTATTAAAACTGTCTTCGCCCATAATCAGGAAAATCTCTTCGTTTAGATAATCCTTATTAATTTGCTTGAGCGTGTCAATGGTGTAAGAGGCGTTTTGTCGGTCAATCTCTTGAGTATCAACCTGCAAATCATCAAATTCAACGAGTGCTAAATTTAACATCTCAAGGCGTTGTTTGTTAGAAAATTGTAAGTTAGTTTTATGCACAGGGGTTTTACAAGGTATTAAAAAAAGTTGCTTTAGTTTCAACTCTTTTTTTATAGCACGAGCCGTTTTTAAGTGTCCATAATGCACAGGGTCAAATGAGCCGCCAAAAAAACCAATCATAGCATTACTTGAATTTCTGTTTTGGTCAATGCCTCGGTTGGATAGGGGTATTGACCAATCGACATTCCCTCTACAAAGCGCATAAAATCTGCCTCATTGTCAATCAATAAATAAGCGTTACCTTGTTTTTGTTCGCCCATCGTGGTTTCAACTTTGCAGCCATAATCATGCCCACAATGAAGCATAACCTTGTCATTAATTTGTTTAAGTTTTTGCATAGAATGAAATAACTCACTAATATTACCACCAGGTAATGAACAATGTCCCGCCCCATAAACAAACAAGGTGTCACCAACAATAATATGCCCATCCAGCAAATAACAAATCCCACCAGCACTATGCCCTGGTGTATGGATAATTTTAGCTGCCGTATTGCCAATAAAAATAGTGTCGTTGTTTTCAACGGTTTCAGGCAAACTGTCAATCTGTAAATAAGGCACTTCATGAATGCCTGCGGTAACTTTTGCCCCTGTTTTTTCCACAATTTCATCAACGGCATTGGTGTGGTCAAAATGCCAATGCGTTAGCCAAATATCAGTAAGCGTGTAGCCTTTGTCGTGTATCCGTTGGATAAATAACGATGCATCCCATGCTGGGTCAATAATAGCACAAGTTTTGGTATCATGGTCAAAGATAAAATGAATGGAATCTTCTAATGCACCAATGTGATAAAGAATTTCTAAGGTAAAAGTTTTTTCAGTATATTTTTTTTCTAGCATAGTAGTATTTTAACTTGACTAATTCGCTGGACACGCTATAATTTGTTTCTTTTATTTGGTCACCAGTATTTTATGGGGCTATAGCTCAGCTGGGAGAGCACGACACTGGCAGTGTCGGGGTCAGCGGTTCGATCCCGCTTAGCTCCACCAAGTAAAAAAATTATGTCGCCTTCGTCTATCGGTCAGGACCCTAGGTTTTCATCCTAGTAAGAGGAGTTCGATTCTCCTAGGCGATGCCATACTTTAAAATGGTTCAGTTTGATAAAAACTGAGCCATTTTTTTTCGTCTTCAAGAAATGGTGTAAAATACTCTCGTCCCGTTCGTCTAGCTGGCCCAGGACCTCAGGATTTCATCCTGATAACAGGAGTTCAAATCTCTTACGGGACGCCAAATTATAAAATCTAAATGCGTATGAATCAACTTAACATCATTATTCCAGACCGATTAATCGGACAGCGCATTGACAGCGCATTAGCATTAATGCTACCAGATTATTCTCGCTCGAAAATTACCACATGGGTAAAATCAGGTGGGGCACTTGTTAATGGAAAAACCTTCAAACCCAAAGAAAAAGTATCGGGTGGTGAAATTGTTGTACTTGAGATTAAACAAGAAAAAACCAACGATTGGGTGGCAGAAGATATACCGTTAAACATAGTATTTAAGGATGCAGATATTATTATTATTAACAAGCCAGTCGGCTTAGTCACGCATCCGGGTGCAGGTAATTGGACGGGCACATTGGCAAATGCACTTCTATATTACGACCCATCACTTGCCAATCTTGACAGGGCAGGGATTGTGCATCGTTTGGACAAAAACACATCGGGTTTAATGGTAGTTGCTCGCAGTGAACTGGCACAAAAAAATCTGGTTGAGCAATTGCAAGAACATCGTGTAAATAGAGAATATTCTGCCATTGTATATGGGCATATGATTTCAGGCGGTACGGTTGATGAGCCGATTGGACGCGACCCAAAAGACCGTATTAGGCAGGCAGTAGTTGAAGATGGCAAACATGCCACCACGCATTACCGTGTGATTGATAGGTTTGCACATCATACCCATATCAAAGCGATTTTGGAAACAGGGCGTACCCATCAAATCCGAGTACATATGTCTCATATTGGGCATCCATTAATTGCTGATCCGATGTATGGCGGTAAAATTCGTTTTCCAAAAAAAGCAGACGAAGCCCTAAAAGACACACTCAAAGGTTTTAATCGTCAAACACTACATTCTAAAAAACTCACCTTAACACACCCAATTTCAGGTGAGGAAATGTCATGGAAAGCGCCATTGCCACAAGATATGCAAGCCCTTATTAAAGCATTACAAAAATATGACCCCGCCTAATTTTCCGAATAATGTAAACTTGCTTTCAACCCCGCGATATCTAGCGGGTGGGGCGAGTGTTGGTAATTATGATAATTTTAATTTAGCAACACACACGGGTGATAATCTTGATGCCGTTGCTCACAATCGTGAGTTGCTAGTAACGCATTTTGATCTGCCCAGTATGCCAAAATGGTTGAATCAAATACATTCTAATATTTGCCTAAATGCCAATTCTCACGATTGCGAAGGGGACGCTGTTATTACCCGTGAAAAAGGTGCGGTTTGTGCGGTGATGACGGCAGATTGTTTACCAGTTTTTGCCTCTAATCAATTGGGCACACAAGTTGGCGTTGCTCATGCAGGCTGGCAGGGGATTTTAAACGGTGTGATCGAATCATTTGTCACTCAGTTTGATGAGCGTGATTTGTTGGTGCATTTTGGTGCGGCAATTTGTGCAAAAAACCTTGAGGTGGGTAAAGAAGTATTTGAGAAATTTATTGCCAAGGACAAAAAACTCAGTGCAGCACTAACGCAAAAAGGTAACAAATATCACTTGGATATTTATCAGGCTGTACGCATTATTTTGAATGACTTAGGTGTTAAAAAAATTACAGGCGGTGATCAATGCACCGTGGAGCAGGAAAAAGATTATTTTTCCTATCGCCGAGATGGCGCAAACTCAGGCAGAATGGCGCATCTTATTTGGATTGACTAAATAACAACTATTCTCCTTTTTCCTTTTCTTTGCCAGAAATAGAAAAATCCATTTCCTTGGTTTCGGTGTTGAGATGGTAATAATGTAGTGGTTTTTGCTTGCGTTGTTTTTGCTGTATGACACATCCAACCGTCTCAAAATCATCTTTTAACTCAATCTCATCATGCTGTGTGCTTAATGGAACTAAAAATTTGGCACTACCACGCTCAAGGTATTGACGAAAATACAGCTCGCCTTGGTAGCGCACCACCGCATAAGCACGATGATGAATGTGCATACCAGGGTCGATGATTAAAATGCAGTTTTCACTAAACTCAGGCTCCATGTAATTGCCTAAATTTTGCAAGGCAAATGGCTCTGAGTTAGTGCCACAGTTGGTTTCAAATATTTCTTGTGGGGTGTCTATGTCTGGCATGATGGGCAATAAAAAGTTGAGCGTTGATTTTGTATAATGCGTGCTATTTTACTACGACATTGCGTGCAATTTTCATTTTCACGCCCATACACGGATAAAGTTTGTGCGAAGTAGCCAGGTTTTCCGTCTACTGAGGAAAAATCTTGCAAAGTCGTCCCACCAGCCTTGATTGCTTGAGTAAGAATATCTTTAATACATTGGGTTAAGTGCGTGTAACGTTTTTTACTTACACTGCCCGCTTGTCGCTTAGGATTTATACCGGCTTTATACAAGCTCTCGCAAGCATAGATATTGCCCACGCCAACCACCACTTTGCTGTCCATAATAAATGCCTTGATGTTCTGCTGTTTTTTGTGAGATTTTCCATATAAGTATTGCTCATCAAACAATACTTCCAGCGGCTCAACACCCAGATTGTCTAATAAAGAGTGGGTATTGTCCATAGAAAACAACACTGCCCCAAATCGCCTAGGGTCGTTTAAACGCATACACTTTCCATTCGTAAATACCAATTCAAAATGGTCGTGTTTTTTGAGCGGCACAGTACTATCCACCACTTTAACTGACCCACTCATGCCCAAATGAATAATCAGCATTCCTGCATTGAATTTAATTAATAAATACTTTCCTCGCCGTTCAACTGCATTCACAGCCTGATTAGCCAGCGTTGTCGGTAAATGTTTGGGTATTTCCCAGCGCAAATTATCCCGATATAACACTACCTGATTAACCACTTGGCTGACAATCAACAACTTAAGCCCTCGTTTAGTAGTTTCTACTTCAGGTAATTCTGGCATTAGTTGTATTGGGAAAGGGTTTTAATTTGAGGCCTTCATACTAAATGCGAATAATAATCAAAAGTCCGCCTTTCGCCTGCTTTAACTAAATCTTTCCTATTGTTTTAATACCAATAACATCTCTCAAATAGATTGCATATAATTTAATTGCTAATCTCGCATAAGATTGTGGTTCTCTTAGTCCAAGTGTGACATTAAGAGCAAGTGCATCTATATACGAATATTTTAAATAACGCATTGCATATCCCGCAATAGTTGCGCCAGTCCTGTCTAGGCCTGCTTCACAATGTACATAAATAATACGTGGCGTATCTTCAACTTTTGATAGTTGAGCTCGTAAATCTGTGATCACAGGGTCAATGAGTTCGCCTACTTTACCTGTGGTAATGCCTTTTATAAAAAGAACATTCACATCATAATGTATCAATTTTCCTAACTTTGGATTTTTTGAGAAAAAATCATTTTCAATATTAAAATCAGCTTTTTCACTAGACTTGAGAGCTGTTAATAAATTAAAATCTATGAAATTATTTAGCTTAGGCAGAGTTTTTGGTGCTACTAATGCCTTGTTGACTGGCGTTTTTCGACTGCTTTCTAAAACCATAGAGTCCAGTGTTTTTTGTAAAATAAATTGTTTATTTTCAATAGGAAGGCTTCCTCTATACAATAAATTATTACCAATTTGATCAACAAACTTCGTTCTTTCTGGCGATAACTTGAGATTTTTATTCTGTCCTTGAGTAATCAGGGTTGGACTAGAAAGAAGATCTTTTTCAGCATTCTTCGCTCCATACGATGCTGTGATAAGTGCCAACAGCGCTATAAAAATAAATCTAATGTTGTAAATTCTCATTCACTTCTCCTTGGTTTTTTAGTTTTTTTTCATCTTACAATTTTATGAACTTGATATTATCTATCCCAATTCAAAAAAAATGCAGAAAATCTAATTCCCTATAATGGTTTCAACCAAAAAACCACTTCACTCAACGGGCGAATATACAAAAGATAACTGCATTTTTAATTATATACAATAAAATCTTACTGTGTTTGTAAATATTAAGGTCTTTGTATTAGTTATCATTTTAAAGGAACATTGAAAATAATGATTGTTATTTTTGAATTGGGGTTAAGGTAAAATTATCATCAATTTAAAACCCTATCGAAACCCATGAGTTCAATTGAAAAATTTATACAAAAAGAGTCTTCTAGTGGTATTTTTCTCATATTTGCAACCATTTTAGCACTGGTATTAAGTAATACTTTTTTAGCGCCATTGTACGAGTCTTTTTTACATATTCCCGTGGAGATACGCATTGGTGCGTTGCATTTGGATAAGTCGCTTTATCATTGGGTAAACGATGGGCTAATGAGTATATTTTTCTTATTAATTGGTCTTGAAGTTAAAAAAGAAATGATGGGTGGGTCGCTCTCATCTTGGAATCAAATAGCCTTGCCAGGGATTGCGGCTATAGGCGGTATGGTTGTTCCAGCTGCTATCTATTTTGCCTTTAATCAAAACTATCCTATTGCACAGAATGGTTGGGCAATTCCGACAGCAACAGATATTGCCTTTGCCTTGGCAATTCTTTCTTTACTGGGCAATCGAGTGCCAGCATCGCTCAAAATATTTCTAATGGCCTTGGCTATTATTGATGATTTAGGTGCGATTGTCATTATTGCCATTTTTTATACGGCTGACCTGTCTACTTTGTCAATTGTTATAGCGTCGGCTTCTTTGGTTATTTTGATTGTGCTTAATTGGTTTGGTGTAACGAGAAAGGCAGCTTATTTTACGGTCGGTATTGTGCTTTGGATTGCTGTGCTAAAATCAGGCGTGCATGCAACTTTAGCAGGCGTGGCGTTGGCATTTACGATTCCACTCACTGGTAAAGACGAAAATCAACTGTCCGTTTTTCCACTTGAAGAGATTGAGCACAATCTACATTTTTGGGTTGCTTTTTTTATTTTACCGTTGTTTGCTTTTGTTAATGCAGGGGTAAATATCATAGATATTTCATTAACTCAAATGTCTGGAACCGTACCACTGGGTATTATGTTGGGATTGTTTGTTGGCAAGCAGTTGGGAGTGTTTGGTTTTAGTTTTTTGGCAATAAAATTAAAATTAGCAACATTGCCTGAAGGTAGTAATTGGATGCAACTTTATGGCGTATCTGTTTTAGCAGGTATTGGATTTACGATGAGTTTATTTATTGTGTCGTTAGCCTTTGAAGACGCCAGCCTTTTTCAATACACTGATAAATTAGCGATACTTCTAGGTTCATTTGCGTCTGGTATTGTTGGTTACTTGGTTTTGAAAGCGAATAGAAAATAGAGACTTTTGCGTAAATGATGATTAGCAGTATTCAATTTTTACCAGATTGGCGATTTTTTAAACCCAGCCTTAGCCCTGCTAGGAGAAGGTTTAATAAAATCACCAATCTGGCAAAAATTGAATTTTGCTAATCATCCCTATTTATGCGAAGGTCTCAATTTATGCAAAGGTCTCAAATAATAGATATATTATTTAAAGGCCTAAGACAGAGTAGTGTGTCGCGTAAACAGGGTGTAGTAGGAATAATGGTTAATAGGGTAAAAAGTAGAAAAATAGCACATAATTTTAAATACCTTATTATAATAGTCAACTTTATAACAATGGAGAGAAAGTATGTTTAATCGTATTAATTTAGTGCAGTGTAAAATTGCACTTGGTTTTGTTTTAACAGCAATTGTGTTTTATGTGTTCAAAGATAATGCAATAGAGGCTCAAAATATATCGCATTATGGTATGACAGTATGGCTACATGTATTAGCAGGTATTGTTTGGATTGGTTTGTTATATTATTTCAACTTTGTGCAAGTGCCAGCGATGGGCGCTGCATTGGCTGATAGCAATGGACCTGGTCCAGCGGCGATTGGCAAGTATGTTGCACCTCGTGCTTTGTTGTGGTTTCGTATGGCAGCGGCTACGACTTTAATTCTTGGTTTGGTGTTACTTGGCGTGCAAGGCGCTATTGGAAAGGCGTTTATGCTTAGCACAGGATATCAAGTTATCGGTATCGGCGCATGGATGGGCACAATTATGGCATTTAATGTGTGGTTTATTATTTGGCCAAATCAGCAAAAGATTTTAGGTATGAAAGAGGCGACAGCGGAAGAAATCGCAACAGCTAAGAAAAATGCGGCATTGGCTTCATCAATCAATGTCATTCTTTCTGTGCCAATGTTACTAACTATGATTGCATGGCATTAGGATAAGTTTTAATTAAAAATTAGAGTTATTTAAAAAAAAACCGAAGCTTTGTCTTCGGTTTTTTGTCGTCTATTGTATAATCCATTTTTATGATAACAAGAATACCCAATCTAAAAGTTAGTGGCAAAGATGCACAAAGTTTCTTACAGGGGCAATTGTCAAACGATATTGATAAAATCACCGAGGGAGAATGGCAACTGAATGCTTATTGTCAGCATCAAGGGCGTATTATTGCACTGATGTGGGTCGGCAGACAAGAAGATGGTTTTTATTTGGATTTTGCACCGGACCTATACGCCGTGGTACAAAATCGCCTAAAAATGTTTGCGCTTAATGCCGAAGTGGTTTTTAGTGAGATTGGCAATCAAGAAAGTCCTATTGAAGAGGCGCAGGTAACACTGGCAAGTAGTGAGAAATTTATCCCTCAAGATTTGAATTTGGACATTGATGAGGTGGGCATAAGCTTTACTAAAGGGTGCTATCCTGGGCAAGAGGTGGTGGCAAGAGTGCATTACTTAGGCAAGTCAAAACGCAGATTGTATCAATTTGAGTGTGATTTTATAGTTAATCCGTTGGATAAATTAACACTGGAAGACTCTACAAAGGTCGTTGGAACGGTGCTTAATCAGGTAAAATCTTGCTTTTTTGCAACCCTTAAGATTGCTGAAAAAGACAAAACACTTTTTGTTAACAACAAGCCAGTTAAGCGGCTTGAATTGGCTAATTTTTCATCATAACACGCAATAACACACCATGAAATTCATCAAAATTTTGGCATTATTGCTGTTAGTTTCCCCTACTTTTGCAGCCAGCGAACTCCATACAACTCTAGATTTAACTAGCCATTGGGTGGGTTATTTCTCACTTGCCTTGTTTGTTGTTGCCTATATTTTAGTAATGGCAGAAGAATTTACAGGGTTTAGTAAATCCAAGCCAGTCATTCTAGCGGCAGGCATTATTTGGGGGTTGATTGGTTGGGTATACGCTTCGGAAGGGCTTCCACATACTGCTGAAATAGTATTGCGTCATAATTTGTTAGAGTTTGCTGAATTATTTCTATTTCTATTGGTAGCAATGACCTACATTGAAGCAATGAGAGAGCGCAAGATTCTTGAATCGCTGAAAGTGTGGCTGATTAACAAAGGCTTTACTTTAAGGCAGTTATTTTGGTTGACAGGATTCTTAGCATTTTTTATTTCCCCTGTTGCTGACAACTTAACAACAGCATTGATTATGGGCGCTGTGGTATTATCAGTTGGTGGTAACAATGTGCGTTTCATTTCTATTGCTTTTGTAAATATTGTGGTGGCAGCAAATGCAGGGGGTGCATTTAGCCCGTTTGGCGATATTACCACGCTGATGGTTTGGCAAAAAGGGGTGGTTGAATTCGATCAATTCTTTGCTTTATTTATTCCATCAATAGTTAACTTTTTAGTACCAGCGGTAATTATGCATTTTGCGATTAAAAATGAACCATCTGAACTACTGGAAAACAGTGTTGTTAAAGTTAAAGAAGGTGGGATAGGGGTCGTTGTTTTGTTTACGCTTACAATTGCCACTGCAGTAAGTTTTCATAATTTTTTACACTTGCCACCTGCAATGGGAATGATGATGGGGCTAGGTTATTTAATGCTAGCATCGTTTTTTATTCGTAAGTTTAGAGGAGGTGAATGTGATATTTTTAACAACTTAGCAAAAGCCGAATGGGATACCTTGTTATTTTTCTTTGGGGTGATTTTAAGTGTTGGTGGGTTGGGTTTTATGGGTTATTTGGCAATGACTTCAGAGATGATGTATGCTTCTTTAGGGGCAACTTATGCCAATATTGTGGTTGGCGTGTTGTCGGCAATTGTTGACAATATTCCAGTGATGTTTGCGGTATTAAGTATGAATCCTGATATGTCATTAGGTCAGTGGCTGTTAGTCACACTAACAACAGGCGTGGGTGGCAGTTTGCTTTCGGTGGGCTCGGCTGCAGGTGTGGCATTGATGGGGCAATCAAAGGGTCTTTACACATTTGTATCGCACCTAAAATGGATGCCAGTCATTGCACTGGGCTATGCTGCCAGCATTCTAACGCATTTATGGTGGAGCAAAGAATTATTCAATGTCTCAATTTGATTTATTAGTAGATATTGGTAGCAGCAGTGTTGGTTGGAAGATTGGCAGCGATTATAACAGTGTTGATATTAAAGACTTCCAACCCAGTGTAATACCACAACACCAGTCCAGCGCCATAGCCTGTGTAGCAAATCATCAACTTATTCAGCATTTTTCTAATCCAACAATTATTAAACCTAAGCCTTATAAAGGCTTGGTTTTTGATTATAATTTAGAGCAATTGGGTGTTGATCGTTTTTTAGGTATTGTGGCAGGATACGAGAAATACCCAGAACAAGATTTTATGCTGGTGGATATTGGCACATTCATTACTATTGATATTGTGCAGAATAATAGGCATATTGATGGCGGTATTGCGCCGGGGCTTTATCAGTTACAAAAGTGTAAAGCCTTTGTGGGCGATGACACTCGGCAGTCATGGCAGTTGGGGACTGAAAATATGCTGCGTGATACTATTGAAAAGCGTTGTGATGCGTTTAATGGTTTGATTTTAATCACCGGCGGCGGACAAGTGGTAGTTGATATTAAGCGGGCACAATATCATCAAAATTTAGTAATAACGGGATTGGAAATAATAAATGGAAAATAGAGTTTTATCAGGAATGAGGCCCACAGGTCAATTGCATTTAGGGCATTATCACGGTGTTTTGAAAAACTGGATGGAGTTGCAAAATAAGTATGATTCTTATTTTTTTGTTGCAGACTGGCACGCCTTTACCACGCATTATTCAGACAAAATTGACCTTAAAACTAATGTAGCTGATATGGTAATTGATTGGCTTGCAGTGGGTATTAACCCAAATACTTCGACGATTTTCGTGCAATCAAAAGTGCCAGAACACGCAGAGTTACATTTGTTGTTATCGATGACCACGCCGCTGTCTTGGTTAGAAAGGGTGCCGTCATATAAAGACCAGCAAGAAAAATTAAAAACCAAAGATTTGGGTACTTATGGATTTTTGGGCTATCCGCTTTTGCAAAGTGCAGATATTTTAATGTATAAAGCGGGTTTAGTGCCTGTGGGCGAAGACCAAGTGGCACATATTGAGCTGACTCGTGAAGTGGCAAGACGCTTTAATTATGTGTATGGACGAGAGGCTGATTTTGAAAAAAAAGCAGAAGCCAGCATTAGTAAAATAGGCAAAAAACAAGCCAAATCCTATCGCTCGTTACGCAAAGCTTATCAAGAAACTGGCGATACAGAAGCACTTGCCAAAGCGCAAGCCTTATTAAAAGAACAACAAAACATTACGCTAACCGACAGGGAAAGATTGCTGGGTTATATTGAAGGATTGGGGAAAATCATCTTACCTGAGCCAGAATCCTTGCTGACCAAAGCCTCAAAAATGCCAGGTCTAGATGGGCAAAAAATGAGTAAATCTTACGGCAACACCATCTCTCTGCGTGACAGTGAAGAACAAGTTGAAGCCAAGATTAGGCGTATGCCAACTGACCCAGCACGCATTAAACTCACCGATGCGGGCGACCCAAACAAATGCCCAGTATGGCAATTACACGAAGTGTATTCGGACGAGCAAACTTGTGACTGGGTAAAAGATGGCTGCACTCATGCAAAAATGGGCTGTGTCGAATGTAAACAACCTGTGATTAACAGTATTCAAGTGGAATTATTACCAATCCAAGAAGGCATTGCCAAATACCAATCTGACCCAAAACTCATCAGTCAAATCATTCATGAAGGCTCAGAAAAAGCCCGCAGTGTTGCCCAAGAAACCATGACAGAAGTGCGTGAAGCGATGGGCATTATTTATTAATTGTTTGTTTTGTTGGTTGTATGTTATAATTATAACAATTAGTAATATTAAAAAGGAGAAGTAATGATTATTTTACAAGAAGGGTCTAATGGACTTGAGTAATCAAGTAATTTTTCAAATGATACAAACAGCCGCTTTAATAGTGGCTGTTTTCGTTGCATGGGTCTCAATTAAAAAACAAAAAGATACCACTAAGTTCGAAAAATTCATTCAAATTTTAAATGGATAGATTACAAAAACTCATTGCCACAGCGGGTTACGGTTCACGCCGTTGGGCAGAGCGACTGATTGAGCAGGGGCGCATTGAAGTCAATAATAAAACTGCGAGTATTGGTGATAAGGCTGAAATAACCGACATGGTTAAAATCGATGGACGAAAAATCGACCTTGTGCGTTATCAAGAGGAAGAAACCAAGGTCATTATTCTCAATAAACAAGCAGGTTTTATCTGTTCTAACAAGGATGACGAAGGGCGCAAAAGCGTTTTTGAATTACTGCCTAAAGAATCTCGTTGGGTGATGGTAGGGCGCTTAGATCTTAATACATCAGGTTTGTTGCTGTTTACCAACAATGGCGATTTAGCCAACAAACTTATGCACCCAAGCTCTGAGATTGACCGAGAATATGCAGTTAGAGTGTTAGGACAAGTGGAACAAGAAGATTTGCAACAATTAACGGACGGTATTGAATTAGACGATGGTCTTGCCAAGTTTTCTCGTGTAGCTATCGGCGGTGGACAAGGTGCAAATCGTTGGTATAAAGTGGTGCTAAAAGAAGGTCGTAAACGAGAAGTGCGCCGTCTCTGGGAGGCGCTAGGATTTAAAGTTTCTCGTTTAATTCGCATTCGTTTTGGCGAAATCCGTCTGCCAGATAAGCTCAAGGCAAACCAGTATGATTACCTCAAACCTGGGCAAGTAAAATTGTTATTAGACGCTGTTAATTTGAAAGGTTAAAACAGTCGTACAAAGGTATAATGGCGTTTTTTAGTATCATCTAAGCGCCAATGTCTGATTATAAATCCACATTAAATTTACCCTTTACCAAATTTGCAATGAAGGCAAATCTTGCCAATCGAGAGGGCGGATTTTTGCAAAAATGGCAAGACGATGCATTGTATGCGAAAATTCGCAAACACAACAAAGGCAAGCCTAAGTTCATCTTGCACGATGGGCCACCGTATGCGAATGGCGATATTCATATTGGTCATGCGGTTAATAAAGTCTTAAAAGATATTATTATTAAATCTAAAGCCTTGTCGGGTTTTGATGCGCCGTATGTGCCAGGCTGGGATTGTCACGGCTTGCCGATTGAGCTGAATGTTGAGAAGAAAAAAGGCAAGGCTGGGATTAAAATTGATGCCAATGCGTTTAGGGCAGAGTGCAGAAAATACGCCGATACACAGGTTGCCAAGCAAAAAACCGATTTTCAACGATTGGGTATTTTTGCCGATTGGGACAATCCATATTTAACCAAAGATTTCCAATATGAGGCCAATATTGTGCGCGCCTTGGGCAAAATGGTTAAGAATAATCATGTATCTAAAGGTTACAAACCTGTGCATTGGTGTACCGAGTGTGGATCGGCACTGGCTGAGGCAGAAGTGGAATACAAAGACAAACAATCTGATGCAATTGATGTTAAATTTAGATTGCTTGATAACACATTGTTTAAAGTTAATAAGCCTGTCTCTGTGGTTATTTGGACCACAACACCTTGGACTTTACCGGCAAACGAGGCGGTAACAGTGCATCCAGAGCTGAGTTATGTGTTAGTTGATGTTGGCGATGAATATTATTTATTGGCACAAGATTTGGCCGATGATACATTATTGCGTTACGGACTGAGCCCCTTAACTGAGACGCCGGGCTTCTCAATTAAGGGTGGTGAATTAGAGGGTTTGAAGGTGAGGCATCCGTTTTATGATAAGCAAGTGCCGATTATTTTAGGTGAGCATGTTACCACTGAGGCAGGTACAGGTGCGGTGCATACTGCACCTGCGCATGGTCAGGAAGATTATGCAGTTGGGTTGAAATATGATTTGCCTGTTGAATGCCCTGTAGATGGTCGTGGAGTGTTTTTTAAAGACACAGAATTATTGGGTGGACAGTTTATTTTCAAGGCTAATGCCAGCGTGATTGAAATTTTAAAAAATGCAAATACATTGGTTAAGCATGAGCCATTAACGCATTCTTATCCGCATTGTTGGCGGCATAAAACTCCGGTAATTTTCCGTGCCACCCCACAGTGGTTTGTGTCTATGCAACAAAATGGCTTGCGTGATTCGGTTAATAGTGAAATTCCAAAAGTGGATTGGATACCTGATTGGGGTAAAAAACGCATTGAACTGATGGTGGGCAATCGCCCTGATTGGTGTATTTCTCGCCAGCGTTTTTGGGGGGTGCCGATTACGCTGTTTGTGCATAAGCAAACGGGTGAATTGCACCCTGATACGCAGGCATTATTTGCCACCGTGGCAGACAAAATTGAGCAAAATGGCATTGAAGCGTGGTTTGAATCCAGCATTGAAGATTTTTTAGGCGATGAGGTTAAAGATTATGATAAAACCACTGACACGCTTGATGTGTGGTTTGATTCAGGGGTAAGTCATTATGCAGTATTAAAAACCAGAGAGGAATTAACCGAAGTAGCAGATTTGTATTTAGAAGGCTCAGACCAACATCGTGGCTGGTTTCAATCCTCGTTGATTTCCTCAGTGGCAATTAACGGTAAAGCGCCTTATAAACAAGTACTGACACACGGTTTTACTGTGGATAAAGACGGCAAGAAAATGTCAAAATCATTGGGCAATGTTATGAGTCCGCAAAAAGTAGTGAATAATCTCGGTGCGGATATTTTGCGCTTGTGGATTGCATCAACAGACTATACGGGCGAGATGACGGTTTCCGATGAGATTTTAAAACGCTCTGCTGATTCGTATCGCCGCATTCGTAACACTTTGCGTTTTATGTTGGCGAATACGGCTGGTTTTAATCCTGAGATTCATCAAGTTGATACGCAAAAAATGCTGGATTTGGATAGGTGGATTATGTCTAAAACAGCTGTTTTGCAAGCGCAAGTGCTTGAAGCTTATGAACAATACAATTTCCATCATGCGATGCAGTTAATTTTGAATTTTTGCACCAATGATTTAGGTGGTTTTTATTTAGATGTGATTAAGGACAGGCAATACACTACACAGGAGAATTCACAGGCTAGACGCAGTGCGCAAACGGCACTTAATCATATTTTGGAGGCAATGGTGTGTTGGCTAGCGCCGGTATTGTCGTTTACAGCAGAAGAAATTTGGCAGAGTATGCCGAGTGAGAAAACACATAGTGTTTTTCTACAAGAATGGTATCAGGAGTTAAATGCGGATTATAACAATGAAGCGATTGATACTACACGCAATATTAAGCTATTTATTCAAAAGCAAATGGAAGAGATGCGCAGTGATAAAGTTATTGGTTCGTCATTGGATGCAGAAGTCGACATTTATTGCGAAGATGCAGTCTACCAGCTACTGTCTCAATTGAGAGATGAATTGCGTTTTGTGTTTATTACTTCTTACGCCAGAATTCACCCAATTAGCGAAAAAACCAATGATTGTATTGAGGCAAGTGCTAGCGTATTTGTCAAAGTAGTGCAATCTAAGCACGAAAAATGCGTGCGCTGTTGGCATCACCGTGAAGATGTTGGCACTAATCACGAGCACCCTGAGTTGTGTGGTCGTTGTGTGGAAAATGTGGTTGGTGATGGTGAAGAGAGAAAGTTTGCGTAACACCCAAAGTGCAAAAAATGCCTTTACTTGAATGAAAATTTTAACCAGTAATGAACTTATTAATATTTTATGAAAACACTTAATCTTGATTTAGGCGATAAATCTTACCCGATTTACATTGGACAAGATTTACTCACACAGACTGATTTGCTCACCCAACACATCAAAGGTAAGCAGGTGATGATCGTGACTAATACCACAGTTGCCCCGCTTTATCTCGCTAAAGTAAAGGCTTTACTCACTCTTTTTACCGTGGCTGAGGTGATTTTGCTAGACGGCGAACAGTATAAAACTTTGGATACGGTCAACGAGATTTTTACCGCACTCTTAACAGCACGCTTTGACCGCTCTTGCACACTTATTGCCCTTGGCGGTGGCGTAGTGGGTGATATGACGGGTTTTGCAGCCGCCAGTTATCAACGAGGCGTTAATTTTATTCAAATTCCAACCACGCTTTTGTCGCAAGTAGATTCTAGCGTAGGTGGCAAAACAGGGGTTAACCACCCACTGGGTAAAAATATGATAGGGGCGTTTTATCAGCCAAAATGTGTGTTGATTGATGTAGATACACTGGATACGCTAGACGATAGACAGTATTCAGCAGGAATGGCTGAGGTGATTAAATACGGCTTGCTTGGTAATGTAGATTTTTTGATTGATTTGCAACAGAATATAGACGATTTAATGCACCGTGACAAGGGTTTAATTATCAAAGCAGTGCATCAATCTTGCACTGACAAAGCCAATATTGTGGCACAAGATGAATTAGAATCTGGCAAGCGTGCCTTGCTTAATTTTGGGCATACTTTTGCTCATGCGATTGAGAATACATTGGGTTATGGCACTTATTTACACGGAGAGGCAGTTGCTGTAGGTATGTTAATGGCGGCTGAATTATCAGCATTAGAGGGTTTTATCGCTAGTAGCGATGTGCAGCAGGTCAAAGATTTATTGCAAAAAACTCAGTTACCTGTGTCTATCAACAGTAAAATAAGCTATCAAGATTTTGTGGATGCAATGAGCGTTGACAAGAAAGTTATTGATGGCGAGGTGCGCTTGGTTTTAATGAAAAAACTAGGACAAACCTTTATCAGCAAGGATTATCAGAAAAATGATCTACAACAAGTAATTAAGGATTTTTTATGAGCGATAAAACCAATAAAGACATTGAAAACGAAGCAGTGCATGAAGACGATGTAATGATTACCACCAAAATGTCTGATTTAGAAAAAATGTTAGAAAATGTAGAATCACACGCAGACAAACGCACAGATTCTAAATTTGAACGCTTTTTTGTGCCGTCTTTATTGGTATTTTCCCTATTGGCATTCGGCGGTTTTATGATTATTTACTCAATCACTCAAGATATGACACGCCTAGCAAGTGCCATGGATCCAAGAATGGGCAGTAATATGTCTTCCATGGTAATCAGTATTGATAATTTGTCAAAAAATGTGGCACAAATGAGCCAATCGGTCAATAAAATGCAAAAAGACTTTTCCAGCGTTAGTAAAAATATGTTTATTGTCGCCAAAAAACTTGATAATTTAGACGGTATTTCTGCAAATATGATGCAAATTAATGCCAAAATGAGCGCACTCAAACCAATGCTTGAGAATATGCAAGAAATGAACGACAATATGATTGGCATGCAAAAATCAATGCATTGGATGCAAAAAGACATCTCACAACTAAGATCTTCTTTTAATAAACCAATGCGTGTATTTAACGCCGTGCCTTTCCTGTAATTTATGATTGATAATACCGAACTCAAACAAATTGCTAATTTAGCTAAATTAACGATTGACACCAATACTCAGAACGAAACCATTAAGGATTTAAACGCCATTTTAGACTTGGCCAAACAACTCACTGAGATTAACACCGATGCCATTACCCCAATGGCACACCCCCTACATATGACTCAGCGTTTGCGAACAGATGAGGTTAATGAATATGACCAATCAGCATCTTTCCAAGCTATTGCCCCGAAAATTGGCAAACAGCATTATTTAGTACCAACCGTAATAGAATAAACTTTATGCACACAAAAACCATTGTTGAATTAACACAAGGGCTGAAAAACAAAGAATTTTCGTCTGTTGAATTAACACAACATTATTTAGACAGAATCAACACCTCAGACCTCAATGCATTCATCACTATTACCGACGAAATAGCATTACAACAAGCACAAACAGCAGATGCACAAATTGCCAAAGGCAAGGCCAGTATCTTAACGGGCATCCCTTATGCACACAAAGATATTTTTTGCACCAATGGCGTTAAAACCTCAGCCGCTTCCAAAATGTTGGATAATTTCATCTCACCTTATGACGCAACCGTTAGCCACAAACTCAATCAATCGGGTTTAGTAATGCTAGGCAAAACCAATATGGACGAGTTTGCCATGGGCTCAAGTAATGAAAATTCATTCTACGGTGCTGTTAAAAATCCATGGAATAAAAACAAAGCACCGGGTGGCTCATCTGGCGGTTCTGCCGCCGCCGTTGCCGATGGATTAAGCAGTTTTGCTACCGGCACCGACACAGGCGGTTCAATCCGCCAACCCGCCAGTTTATGTGGCATCACAGGACTCAAACCAACTTACGGGCGTGTTTCAAGATACGGTATGATTGCTTACGCCTCAAGTCTTGACCAAGCAGGCCCCCTTACCAAAACTGCAGAAGACGCTGCCATGGTATTAAACACTATGGCAGGGTTTGACGAAAAAGATTCAACCAGTGTAGATAGGGAAGTGCCAGACTACACGCAGAATTTAAACGATTCCATCAAAGGTTTAACCATCGGGCTACCTAAAGAGTTTTTTGCCGATGGTTTGGATGATGGTGTCGCCACAACCATTATGGCAGCTGTTAAAGAGTTTGAAGCATTAGGTGCAAGCGTTAAAGAAATCTCATTACCAAATTCAAAATACGCCATCCCAACTTATTATATCGTTGCCCCTTGCGAATGCTCATCAAACCTATCTCGTATGGATGGTGTCCGATTCGGTCATCGTTGTGACAATCCCAAAGATTTAGAAGACCTCTATCTACGCTCTCGCACCGAAGGCTTTGGCGAAGAAGTCAAACGCCGTATTATGATCGGCACCTACGCACTCTCAGCAGGTTATTACGATGCCTACTATCTCAAAGCACAAAAAACCCGCCATCTTATCAGCGACGACTTCAAACAAGCCTTCGAAAAAGTCGATGTCATCATGGGCCCCGTTAGCCCCACCACCGCATTTGACCTCGGCTCATTCAAAGACCCAGTCTCAATGTATCTTGCCGACATCTACACCCTCAGCGCCAACCTCGCCGGACTCTCCGGCATGAGCATTCCCGCTGGTTTCTCACAAAAAATGCCTGTTGGCTTACAACTCATCGGCAATTACTGGTCAGAATCCAAACTACTCAACATTGCCCACCAGTTTCAACAAGTAACCAAC
>NZ_FXLV01000008.1 GCF_900180345.1 Bathymodiolus heckerae thiotrophic gill symbiont | reverse complement strand
TTTTCCAATAGTAGTATCCACTTTTAGATACTTTCATACACCGACATAAAACGGTGATTGGATAGTTTGTTGCCTCAACAGCAATAAACTTAAATCTCAGTTGTTTTCCGCCTTGAAGAAGGCTTGCGCCTTTTTTAAGATTTCTACCTCCATTTGGGAGAGTTTTAAATCTTTTGCTAGTTGTTTATTCGCTTTTAATAACTCAGAATGTGTTGCTTTGTGGTGTTGGGTGTCAATATTCTCGGCGGTTCTTTTAAAGGCTTTGTCTTGTTTTTGATTCAATTCAACTCTCCATTTATATATCATGTTTCTACGAATGCCTAGATCTCTTGCAAGTTGTGCCACAGAGGTGTTAGGTTGATTTGCCAAATGTAGGGCTTCTAGTTTAAACGCTTTGGTAAAGGCTGTGTATTTTCTGGTCATTTTGGACTCCTAAATTGTTGTAATTTGGTGTCCAGTTTATTGGGGGAACTTCAGTTTAATAAGGCTCTTTCAATCTTTTTTATTTTCTTGGTTTAAAGCTCTGATTTTTCCTAATATTTCTTTGGTATCTTCTCGAACATAAGGGTTTTTATTTAAAAGTCTAATCAAAGCATTGAGTTTTTCTATTTGATTGTTGTAATTATTTGCCATTGAAAAATGGGTGATTGGTTCTTCCGTTACATTACAAATTAAACAATATAACAACAAGGCGGTTGTGTGATAGGCTGCAAAAAAATCGCATATGGATACAAGATTAAGACTAACTCCCCTCCAAAAGTCATCATCAAAAGGCTTTGTATAGTCATTTTTAAAAAATCTTTCTATTACAATAATACTTCCAATTCCTTCATTTTCTAGCCCCCCTCCTTCATGACGAATAAATTCTTTACACCCCTCTAAAGAATAAGCAGACAATTTTATTTCTTTAATTTCCTTGTATTCTTCTAAAAAAGTCAGAGGATTTTCTTTTTTTCTTAAAACGATATCTATTGCCTTCGAAATATTTAGATTTAAACTGGGGTCTTTTTTTAATATAGACATAGCTGACTTCATCCTTCCTTTTTTCAATTCTTTATTTAACTTTTCCTGATTAAAGTCTCTTAAATGCTCCCCTGTAATTTTATTTTTCCTATTCCTATATCTTAAATACATTGAAAGCAATCCAATAACTGAAATTATTAACAATATGCCTTCAACAACTGGAATGGATTTCCAGTTAAAATCAAACTCACGATATATAGTAAAAAAACTTGATACAAAAAAACTGCCTAAAATACTTCCGAGTATTCCTAAAAGAATTCCGTTACTCCAATATAAATATTCTGTTTCTTGTTTTTTCTTTTGCTCCATAATATTCTTAATTTAATTTTCTATAAAGTTCGCTTCTATTTTCAAGTCTTTTAAACAAGCCAACAAGATAAATATCACATTGATAGGTCGTCTAATTTTTGCTCAATGCGCTTTAAGCGTTCGTGAACCCCTTCCTCATCATTTTCGTGTTCTTGTTGCATCTTGTCAATTACAATGCCAATCATCATATTTAAAAATACAAAGGCATTAAAGAAAATAAACGACAAATAATATACCCATGACCATGGATGCACTATCATGGTTTCATACATCACATCGGTCCAATCTTCAAAAGTAACCACCCTGAATAGGGTTAGCATAGAGATAGAAATATCGCCCCATAGGACGGGATTGATAGACTCGAAAATAAAACTGCCGATAGCGGCATACATATAAAACAAAATAAACATTAATAATAGTACATAGCCCATTGAAGGTAGGGCTTTGAGCAATGCATTGACCAACAAGCGTAATTCGGGAATGGCACTAACCAAGCGTAACACACGGAAAATACGGATTAAGCGTGCTAACAATGCGTATTCGCTTTGATCAATGGGGATTAGGCTGACGGTAACAATGAGGGTGTCAAACACATTCCAAGCATTGTGGAAAAAGCGTTTTTTATTGGTGGTGGCGATAAATCGAAGCAAAATTTCAGCCAAGAAAAATACCGTTACGCCCACATCTAGCACCTCTAAAACCAGTAAATAACTCGGATTAAGGTCGTAAGTTTTAACGCCGATTAATAAGGATGAAAAGATGATAACGCCGATTATGCTAAATTCAAAAAGTTTGTTGTTGTGTAGTTTTAGCAGGGTGTTTTGTAGTGTTTTTATCATTAGAATCTGACCTTTTTTCGAGTTTGTTTGATTTTTGAGCGTTGAGATTTTTGCTCAATTCGCCTAGCAATAGCTGCTCTAGAAACCTTGGCTGGTTTTCTAATTTTTGCCACCTTGAGCGTGTTTTCTAGTAACAAATTTAAACGCTTGAGTGCATCAAGGCGGTTTTTTTCTTGGGTGCGAAAATTGTCCGCCTTGATGACAATTACCCCGTCTTTTGACAAGCGAGTATCGTTTAGTTTGAGTAATTTATCCTTGTCTTCATCGGTCAAATTTGCTGTTTTTATATTAAAACGAAGATGAATGCCAGTATTGACTTTATTGACATTTTGCCCGCCCTTACCACGCGAGCGAATGGCGCACATCTCTACATCACCCATGTTAATCAAAATATTTTTTTGCATCTGCGACATCAAGCTCAATTTGTTTTTTTAATGTTGAAAAGTTATCAAAATTCCTTTCATCTCTAATCTTGTGTTTAAAGATGGTGTTAGCCTCAAGCCCATAAACTTCACGATTAAAATCAAAGAGAAACACCTCTAATAAGGTCTTTGTGTCGCCGATAACTGGGCGATTGCCAATACTACACACACCTTGATAAGTGGCGCCATCCAGTTCAACTATCACGGCAAATATGCCGTGGATAGGACTGATTTTGCGTTTAATGGGAATATTGATGGTTGGAAAGCCAATGTTGCGGCCATTTTTTAATCCATGAATAATTTTGCCAGTGATGGAAAACTCACGACCCAGTATTTGTGCGGCAGACTGCAATTCTCCTTGTTTTAATAACGAACGAGCTTTTGAGCTACTGATGCGGCAGTTATTATGCAGAACGCTTGGTGTTTTTTCTACTGTAAATCCTTGGGCTTTTGATAAATTTTGTAACAGTGTAAAATCGCCTTTTCTGTTTTTACCAAAGCGAAAATCATCGCCAATCAGGCAATGTTTCATGCCCAGTTTGTTGAGCAGAATTTCTTGCACAAAGTCCTGCGCTTCTAGTTGAGAAAAACTCTGATTGAAGTGGATAACTAGATGTATATCTAAGCCCAGCGCAGACAGCAAAGTGTGTTTTTCTTTAAAACTACTGAGTGATGCTTGCTCATAACCAAAAAAACTTTGTGGTGTGGGCGAAAACGAAATCAATACGGAAGGCACACCCATTTTTTTTGATTTTTCAACCAAACGCAAGATGATTTTCTGATGACCTAGATGCACGCCATCAAAATTACCAATGGTAACGACACTGTTCAAATGGGATTTTAAATTTTGTAAGCCACGGATAAGTTTCATAGACTATATTTTAGCAATAATTTTCTTAACAGGTGCTGGCAAGCCAACTTTTAATTTGGCAATAGACTGGAAGCCCTTGGTTGTTGTGCAGGCAACTATAATGGGGCTAATCATCAAATGATAGTGGGTAAAACTGTGTTTAACTGTTGCTAGTTTTTCTTTTATCTGAGCGTTTTTATCAAATTTTTTAATGGCTTGATTGATTTTTTTTTCATCGTTTTCGCATTCTACAAGGCTCCATAGCCCGCCCCAAATACCCTTCTGTGGGCGTTTTTCTAAATAAATTTCTCCTGCTGTATTTTGGTAAATCAGCAATGCAATTGTGCGAGTGGGTTTGTTTTTTTTGGGTTTTGGGTGGGGATATTCACTCTGTGTATTGGTCTGCCATGCTAAACAGTCAGATTGAATGGGGCATTGCTCGCAATTTGGCTTGCTACGGGTGCATAAGGTTGCACCTAAATCCATAATAGCTTGCGTGTAGTCGGCGTTGCGCTCATCAGGTGTGTGGTGTCTTGCTAAACGCCATAATTGTTTAAGCGTTTCGTTTTGCCCATAATGCCCTTTAACTTGATGGCATCTTGCAAGAACACGCTTAACATTGCCATCAAGTATGGCGTGGTTTTGATTAAAACTAATGGACAAAATAGCACCTGCTGTAGATTCACCCACACCAGGTAAGGCGACGACCTGTGTAAATTCAGCAGGAAAATTGCCTTGGTATTGGTGCATAATAATATTAGCTGTTGTGTGCAAATTCCTCGCTCTGGCGTAATATCCCAAGCCTGCCCACTGGGCTAAAACTGCATCTTCGCTGGCGTTTGCAAGTGCTTCCATGGTTGGAAAATGTTGGATAAAGTTGTTAAAGTAGTCAATAACCGTGGCTACTTGCGTTTGTTGTAGCATGATTTCACTCAACCAGACATGGTAAGGGTTGGTCGTGCCACTGTGTGGTGCTTGCCATGGCAGAGAATGACGACCAAATTGGTCAAACCACTTTAACAGCGGTTTTGATATTGAGCGCACTACTTTAAGCCAAGCGGGTCGTGTGGATTAATACCATCCATAAACGGCTTGTCGATGTCTTTATGAGTTACTTGATAAACGCAGCCAATCCAGTTGTTGATAATGACATTGGTGGCGTTGCCCCAAGTGTTGTTTAAGGTTTTGCTGATAAGTTGCTCGGGGAAATCGGCTATTGTAAATTCGCCAGATAATAATTTGACTTTATACTCATTGAGAATGGCCTTGCCTTGCTCGGTTAAATAGTGCTCAGGGAAAGGCGGATAGTCGTTGCGTATTTTTTCTAAATAGGCAATAATATCGCGTTTGTATTCTTTTAATAGGCTAATGGTGTCGTATTCTGGATGTCCTTGGAAAAACACAATTCGGAGTAAATCTTCGCTTACACATAGGTGTGCACCGATTTTGCTGTCAACTAAGATTTTAACCTTGGTGCTGTCAAATTGTGCTTTTGTGATTTCATTAAAACGAGAATGCGGCACATCGAAACAGGTGTTAACGCCACTCATTAAAGGGTGCTGTCGGTCTAGCACTTGGTGGGGAAACACGCCCCAGCATTTTTCACCAACGGCTTGGCGCTTTTGCCCGTAGCGAAATTCTAACACAGCGTGGGTCGCTAAGCACGAGCATAGCGTTGAAGTAACATGATCGTACGACCAGTCAATCACGGCTTTTAATTCTTCATAAAAAGGTGCTTTTTTTAAATCAGCATCTTCAATATGTGCGCCGGTGATAATCAAAGCGTCTAATCCTTGTTTTTTAATATCGTCAAAACTTTGGTAATATTGGTCAATATGCGTTTGTGTTGTTTTACCTCGTTTGATAGAGGGCAATGTAAACGGATGTAGATAAAATTGCGCAATTTGGTTAGAATGCCCAATTAAGCGGAAAAATTGGCGTTCAGTTGCTTCAAGCGCTGGGTCTGGCATCATATTTAACAGCCCGATGTGCAATTCCCTAATAGCCTGATGGTCTGCCCTGTCTTTTGACAAAATGGTTTCGCCCTCCTGTTGGAGGCGTTTAAAAGAAGGTAGATTTGAGTATGCAATTAGTGGCATGGTGAGTATCCTATATAAACACAAGATAAAATGCCAAAATTATTCTTTATTTTTGTTGTAAAGCTTGTAAATAGCTGGCTAATCACAACGTTTTTCGCCTCAATCAAGCATAATTTTGATATTTTTCTTTCGTGCTTGTATTTGTATAAGAGGCTCATAGTGCTCCATAGATAAGTTCAAGCACTTCGTCGGCGTTTTTACATTGGTATAAATCCTCGCTGTCAATGGTGTAACCGTATTGCTGCGCAATATATTCATATTTTGGCTTACGATGTTCAAGCAAGCGGGGAAATATCCAACGCACAAACTTATCAGGGTCAATTTGTGCGACATAGGTTAGTTGGTTTTTTGCTAAATAAATACTCAATTGTTCTTGTAAAAATTTAGCTTGGTAGTATAACGGCTTAGGGTGTGTTTGTGCCCGCTCAATCAGCGCAGATTCGTTAGCTTTGCTTGCTCGAATATAGAGAATGAGGGTGTTTTCAGACAGTGTTTTATATACTTTTTCATTGTCCAATTCACACAGACTGCCACCAGCATCGTTAATAAAATGATTAAATTCTTGTTGTTGGGATTTTTCAATAAATTTAGGCACATCTAGCATTGCCATAGATTCGGCCGTTTGAAACAACGCTTGACGGCGCATAAATTCATCAATGGGCAGCCCGCCTTGTTCTGGATTACCAACCTTGCCTAAAAAACTAGAAACCGAAGACAGATTGTCGAAGGTAATGTGATTTTCAACACGGATAGAATCGTTGCTTAGTAATTCAGCCAAGCATTCATCTTGCTGGATTTTTTGTTTGATGTTGTCAAGAATACTATCGTTCAGATACTTTGCGCCAATGCGATAATCGCCAGAATAGTGATACCATTTATCGTCGCAGCTGAGTAGTTTTGACAAATGTGTTTTGCCAACACCTGACATACCGAGTAGGGTTAAACGCTTATTGCCTGACTTGGAAAATCCTCTAGTAGCAAGCCTCATAACAACCCGTCTTGTTTAAACATTTCTTTGATACCTCGCACGGCTTGGCGGGTGCGGTGTTCATTTTCAATCAATCCAAAGCGCACATATTTATCGCCATAATCGCCAAAACCAACGCCAGGCGATACACCGACTTTTGCCACTTTAAGTAGTTTTTTGGTAAATTCTAACGAGCCTATTTCTTGATAAAACTCAGGAATTTTCGCCCAAACAAACATCGTGGCTTTAGGCGGCGTAACTGCCCAGCCAATAGAATTGAGCCCTTCACACAATACATCTCGCCTATCTTGATACATATCTGAGATTTTTTTAACGCAAGTTTGGTCGCCTTCTAACGCCTCAATGGCAGCGACTTGAATAGGGGTAAACATACCATAATCTAGGTAGGATTTTATTTTTGTCAACGCACTCACTAAGGTTGAATTGCCCACCATAAAGCCCACACGCCAGCCAGGCATATTGTAGCTTTTTGACAATGAGAAAAACTCAACTGCAATATCTTTAGCGCCCTCTACCTGCAAAATGCTGGGTGCGACATAGCCATCAAATACGATGTCTGCATAAGCCAAGTCCTGAATGACCCAGATTTTATGGGCTTTGGCAATTTTGATAACTTTTTCAAAAAACTCTAATTCTACACACTCGGTGGTTGGGTTCGAAGGGTAGTTTAGCACCAACATCTTTGGTTTTGGAAAGGTGTTTTTAATTGAGCGTTCTAATTCTGCAAAAAAATCATCTTCAGGCCCACAAGGCACATGCTGAATGTCTGCGCCCGCAATCACAAACCCATAAGGGTGAATAGGATAAGCTGGGTTTGGTACTAGCACTGTATCGCCATTGCCAACCACCGCCTGTGCCAAATTCGCCAAACCTTCTTTAGAGCCGATAGTAACAATCGCCTCAGTTTCTACATCAATATCAACATCAAAGCGTTTTTTATACCAATTAGTAATCGCCTTGCGCAATCGTGGGATGCCACGAGAAGTCGAGTAGCGATGTGTGTTTGGACGGCGTGCTGCCTCTACCAGTTTCTCAACAATATGATCAGGCGTTGGCTGATCAGGGTTGCCCATGCCAAAGTCAATAATATCCTCGCCCCTAGCACGCGCTTCAGCCTTGAGCTTGTTGGTAATTGCAAAAACATATTCAGGCAATCTTTTTATTCGTGGGAAATCGTCGTTCATAGGAGCAGTTGTTTAATGATATTTAATTGATTTTCGTTTAAACTATTTTTACAGTGTAACAAACATTGTTGCTTCCACATATCAGTTTTATTGCTTATAGGCACATCTATCTCCCAATAATAACTCACATCATCCTCTTGGATTTCATTGACATTGGTGATAATATTATTCAAATCGCCAACAATGTATTTAAAAATTTGTGGAAACATAACGCCTTGTATTTTAATCTGTCCACCAGTAGTAAAGGTATCTCTTAATGCATGATTTACAACACCAAATCTAGACACCAGCCATGTCGATAGCCTTAGATACTTTTGTGGATTTTTACTTAATAAAACCGGAAAATAGGCTAACGCCAAGGCACTTAACTCGTCCTTTTGTTTAGAATATAGATTGCTCCAGTGTCTTATGCTTAGGTCAATAGTGTTTTCGTCGTTGCCTATCCACCACAAGTCTTCGCCTTCTTTCAATGTTTTTCTTATAAACCTTTTTATTGGTTTAAATGGATTGTTGAGTTTTCTTAGTTGGTTATACTCAATGCCAACTTTTTTAAATATAGATTCATGCTCCATAATATCCATATCTATTAAATAGCGAGGAGAGTGAGTAATCGCAACATCGTATAAGCATTCTTCATATTTTTTACATTTAAACTCAATCGGGCTGGATAATTTCCCAAACAAAAGATGAATATTTTGTGTGTTATCTACCCTTGTGCCTTCAAAAATACTGCTACCTATTGTTTTCCACTTATTAGATTTTGTAGTTTTAACTTCTAAACCATAAGCCTTGTTTTTGTTGACATAAGCTACAATATCTGGGAACTTTTGTCCTGATATTAACTCTATACTGCCCTCAAATATTGTGTTTTTTGCGTTGTTGTTAACAAAACTATAGACATCTTTTTCAAAATCTACGCCACCCCGATTTAAGTAATATTTTGGACGAGTGCTGGAATCTTTTTCTAATTGCGACACCGATTTAGAAAGCAATTGTGTAAAGGTTTCATAATCTTTATTGTGGGCAATAATCATAAATTAACCCTTGCTACATATTGATTTTCTTTATTTATGTTTTTATCAATGAAGACCTCTATTGCTTTCGCTAAATTCCAAGCAAAAACTGGGGGCACAGCATTACCAATTTGTTTATAGGCACTTGAGGTGGATGGATAAAAAAACAGGTCGTCTGGAAAAGACTGTATGCGTGCAGCCTCTCTAGCTGATAAGCGCCTTTTTTTATTCCAATGAAATTCAATATTGCCATGATGTTCTGCCCTCATCGTAGGCGCTGGATTTTCTTTTTTAATTGCGTTATTTCCCTGACCCTTATTTTTTTTTGCTTTTGACCAAAAGTGATTATCAACATCGCCTTCATTTTTACTTTCTAGGTCGCCTATTGCTTGCTGTACTGACATCCATTTAGTGTTTTGATTTGACAGTGTGTCAAAGTCAAATTTTGGCAACAGGCCTTTTCTTGTGCCAATAATAATGACCCTTTCTCTTTTTTGGGGAACACCAAAATCTGCTGTTAATAAGAGCTTATACGACACATGATAGCCTATTTCCTCAAAATCCTGTGCGATTTGTTTGATTGCTGCGCCGTCATTGAGTGTCAAAAGCCCTTTTACATTTTCGGCTAAAAAAACTTTTGGCTTTGTTTTTACAATGGTGTCGGACATCGCCTGATATAAAGTTCCTCTTTTGCTATCAAACCCCCTTCTTTTGCCTGAATGACTAAAGTCTTGGCATGGGAAGCCACCAAGCACAATGTCAGACTCTAATGGTATTGGGTTGTTAAATATACTTGTATGATTGTTTGCCAATATTTCTCTAATATCGCCACAAACTATTGGATGATTGAAATAATGATGGTATGTTTGACAAGCGTTTTTATCTATATCGTTTGACCAGATTATTTGAAAGTTGTTTTTTGAGAAATTTTTATCAAGAAAACAACCCCCCCCTCGAAACCCTAAGTCAAGCCCTCCACAACCGCTAAATAACGATAATACCTTATAACTCATCAAACCTCATCTTACTTAATAGCCAGTAATTCAACTTCAAAAATTATAGTCGCACTGGGTGGAATTGGACCCGTACCCATTTCGCCGTAGGCCAATTTTGAAGGAATGGTAAGTTTGCGTTTTTCGCCGATTTCCATACCTTCAATACCTTGATCCCAGCCGGGAATTACTTGCCCCACGCCGAGTTTAAAATCAAATGGCTCGTTTCTATCAATGCTGGAGTCAAATTTTTTGCCATTAGTAAGCCAGCCAGTGTAGTGCATAGATATGAAGTCGCCAGCCTTGCAAGATTTGCCTTTGCCAGCGTTTAATTCTTCGATTTGTAATTCTACCATTTGTATTTTCCTTAATAAGTTAATGTAATGTTATATGAGCTAAATTTTCTAATATTAAGCACGCCCGTGTCTAGCAATAAATATTGCCCCTTAATGCCCCGCAAAACGCCAGAAATTTCAGGCATTTTGTCAAAATTTAACGAAGTGACTTTGCTCGGATATTCTACCACAGGGTAATGGATTTTTATCGCTTCATTGTCTAGCGCTACTGCGCCTAACTCTGTTGCCAAACCAGTCACTTTTGCGAGTAGTTGGTTTTTTGTTGCCACTAGGTTAACTTCGTCAACTTCGTTTTTAAGCATTTTTCGCCAGTTGGTTTTGTCGCTAACAAAGGCTTTTAAGGCTACTTCAATTTGCCCCGATTTAAGCCGAGTATCAACTTCAAATATTGGCAGAGCCTGCACTGCGCCTTGGTCAATCCAGCGACTGGGAATGTTACTTTTACGGGTAATGCCGACCTTAATACCCGATGAATTTGCCAAATAAATAATATGCGGGGCAAAGCAATTATCCAGCCCCCATAATGGCTCACGGCAAGTGCCAAGGTGGTGATGGCAGGTTTCAGGCTTCATAATGCACAAATCACAGCGTGCCAAATCCCGACAACAAGGGTAGCAGTAGCCCTGAGAATAACTTTTTTTAGTTATCACGCCGCAGTTTGAGCAAGTAATTGTGCCATTAAATATGAGCGATATTTCTTGCCCCACTAATGCGTTCATTGCCACCATTTCGTTGCCGATTGGCAGTTGGTAGATTGCATTGCCCTCTTCAAGCGTGGCATGCATTTTTTGTATGTTGCCTGTTTTTTGCATTTTTATTTTTTTGAGTGAAGAAATATTTATTTATAACACTTGAATTCAGCTGATGCGTTTACCCAAAGGGTGTGTCGAGCGGTCGGTTGGAGTGATTTGTCAGGTGTTCTACTTGATTTTTCTAAATTCATTGATTGTTAAGTTTAGTATTTTTAATAACTGCCTTTCAACACCAGGAGAAATATCTTTTGAGCCGTGATTTGGCACTGGAAAAGTATTTTTCCCATCTGAAAATATAACATGTGAGCCCTTTTGACGCACAATTTTATAACCAAGTTTTGTTAATTTCCTTTCAAATGCCCTATACTTGAACGGCATACTTTTCTACTGCATGAGTTAATTCATTTCTGATAATTCTTTCATCGTTTACTTGTTCAAGGTGATAATCCATCATCATCTCAACAACATTTTTTAATTCTATGACTGCCTCTTTTTCAGAATAGGCAAATGCAAATAAATTCTGATGCCCCTCTATTTTGGCCAAATAACCATCACCATCTTTTTCAATAATTGTTTTCATAATTTATTCCTCATTCCATATTTTAGTATACATCAGCGCTAATAGCAGGGGTAATAAAAATAAAGCTGGCGCAAAAATAAGAATAAGTATTATTCCAATTACTGACCCAAAAATAAATCCAAACTAGAGCACAAAGCCAGTGATAATTAAACCAGTAACAATAATATTCCACAACAGTCTAAAATGAGATAAGCATATATTTTCAACCAATTTATGCAAAGGGCTCACCTAACTATTTATTAATGCCATAATTATACACATGTGGTAGATTGCATTGCCCTCTTCAAGCGCGGTATGCATTTTTTGTATATTGCCTGTTTTTTTGCATTTTTATTTTTTTTGAGTAAAGAAATATTTATTTATAACACTTGAATTCAGCTGATGTGTTTACCCAAAGGGCGTGCCGAGCGGTCGGTTGGAGTGATTTGTTGTGCGTTTTCTGGCTCATATACATCCTTGAACATTAACATCTCAGGCACTCTTTGTTCCGCACCATCTGGAAATCCGCATCTATCACTGAACTCCGTGGCATCGTTGTAAGTGCCAAAGAGCCTGTCCCATAGTGGTAAATCACTATAATTAAAATTATGCACGCCATATTGATGATGAATAGAGTGAAGCTCAGGCGTTTGAATAAAGTAGCGTAGCCACTTTGGCGTTTTAATATTAGCATGATAAAAATACTCGCCTGTTGCTGCAAAGAAGTTATACCAAAAGCTAGCAAGCAAAGACACGCCTAATATTGGAAACAAAACTAAAGCAGTTATAAATGTATTAACAAAAATCTCTATAGGGTGTTTGTAAAAAGAAGTTAATATTTCAATACGGGATGCAGAGTGATGCATTTGGTGAAATATTTGCCAAAAACCATTTTTATGCCGAAGTCTATGCCACCAATAAAAAACAAATGTCCCTACAAACCAACCCATGAAGCCTTCAAGAATGGGCATGTTTAAACTTGCTAAATTAATAAGTGATTTATCTGCAAACCATGTTATCCATAGTTTTCCAGTAAGTAAAGTGATGCCTAACTGAATAAAATTTATAGATAGTGACCTTACATACCATCCTTTTGAACTTGGTAATGAGCGCCCTGGTTTTGCTCTTTCCCATATTAGAAAAAGTGCAGTAGTGACTATTACTAGTAATGTAGGTATTGTTAATGTCATGATTTTTTACACATAACTGTTTATTAGTGCCATAATTATACACATGTAGTGTTTATTATATTTTGAGTGCAAAATAAAAGGCAATAAAAGTGGGTGATATTCTGATGTTTTAATAAAAAACAGTGCGTAGCTTGTTTATTTACACAAAATTTGTTGAATTTGATGATATTGGTCGGCAGTTTTTTGTGCAATGCTATTTGGCAGGCTTGGGGCTGGCGGGGTTTTGTTCCAGTCTAGGGCTTCTAAATAATCACGCACGATTTGTTTGTCAAAACTCTTCGGGCTGGTGCCGATTTGGTAGGTGTCTTTTGACCAAAATCGGGAGCTGTCAGGGGTGAGCACTTCGTCCATTAATGTTAGTTTCCCTGCTTTGTCTAAGCCAAATTCAAACTTGGTGTCGGCGATGATAATGCCACGCGCTAGTGCATAATTTGCTGCAAACTGATAAAGTGCCACACTGGTATTTTTGATTTGTTGTGCCAAATCTTTGCCCACAAGTTGCGCTGTTTGCTCGAGGCTAATGTTTTCATCATGTTTGCCAACGGCCGCTTTGCTGGAAGGCGTGTAAAGTGTTTCGGGTAACTTTTCTGCTAATTGCAAGCCTGCTGGCAAGGTAATGCCGCAAATTGAGCCAGTTTTCTGGTAGTCTTTCCAGCCAGAGCCAATGAGATAGCCACGCACAATTGCCTCAATAGGGAGTGGTTTGAGTTTTTTGACGATGATTGCTCGCCCCTTTACTTGTTTGACCTCTGCTGGCGGTAAAACGCTGTCAAGTGGTTCGTGTGTTAAATGATTAGGGGCAATATGCTGGGTTTTTTTAAACCAAAAATTTGCCACTTTAGTAAGCACCCGACCCTTGCCAGCAATAGGCTCTGGGAATACCACATCAAACGCGCTTAGGCGATCAGTGGTAACAATCAGCATACGCTCGCTATCAATATCATAGATGTCCCTAACTTTGCCTTTTTGGATAAGTGGCAGGCTGAGTGAGGTTTCAAAAAGTGTTTGCACAATTGTATTAAATAGTGGTTTAGGCGCTATTTTAACTTGTTAAAAATGTCAATGCGGGTGATTTGGGCAGTCTGTGGTAAAATCCAGTGTAGTATTATGATAAAAAAACGCCTAATTACCGCCCTATTTATTATTCAGCCTGTGTTAGCCTCGCCGTTGAGTGAGGGTGCGCTCAGGCTAATTAAAATTGGCAATGAAATTGGCTCGCCTGCTGTGGTAACGAACGGGCAGTCGTTGTTGTTAAAAGGTATGTTTAAATTTAACGACCTTGATTCGGCCTATGAAGCCTCTAAGCAGGCGCGTTTAGGCAGTGCTTTGATGGGTCATCCTCCGCAAATCGCTATTGCTAATAAAATATTGAGTAAATTACTTAAGCAAGGTTATGACCCAGCAATTTATGACAGTGCCTTATATTTGCTTGATGGGGGCGGTGGCTTTGCCAAAAACGAATTAATGGCACTGAAGTTATTAGAAGAATCTGTCGAAGTACATGCCAACGCACAATCTGCTTTTATCGCTGCAGTGATTAGAAACGAGTCTTTAGTACCGGGTACTAAAGATATGCGGCGTATTGACGAGCTGATTACTTATGCAGTTTTAAATAAGGTTAAAGGTGCGACCAAATATCAAGCGCAACATATAGACAGCGGTCGTTGGCGTAGTTTGAAAGTAAAAAACTGGCGTAAGTGGATTGCCAGTCAGTAATGCAATAGGTTTAACCTCTTACACTTTTACAGGCAAATTTATAAACTGCGTAAAATGGCTTTGGCTCTTTTTTGAAAGCGTTTTAAATCATATTTTGCTACCCGTTTTTGTCTAGGTAGCTGCCATGTGAGTGGATTTCTACGAATGCCTTTATAGCGTAGTTCGTAGTGTAGGTGTGGACCTGTGGAGCGGCCTGTTGAACCTACGAAACCAATGATTTGACCTTTTTTAACCTTGGACGAAGGTCTAAGCCCACGGGCAAATTTAGACAAATGTGCGTAAACTGTGGTGTAGTTGCTGCCGTGTTTGATGTAGACCACATTGCCTAAAGCGCCCATGTATTTGTTGTGTTTAATAATGCCGTTAGCCACAGCACGGACTACTGTGCCTTGTTTTGCGGCGTAATCTACAGCTCTATGTGGTCGCCAAGTTTTTAGGATTGGGTGTAGGCGTTTTTTTTGAAATTTGGAACTGATACGGCTGTATTTTAAGGGTGATTTTGCAAAAGAAGGATACAGTGTTTTACCGCTACTGTCGTAGTAGCCAATACGCCCTCGCTTGTCAGTGTAGGCAAAAACAGCAATTCGTTTTTTAGCACCAATATAGATAATTGCACTTGGCGAAGCCCCTTTATTGCCTACAACAATAAACCTATCGCCTTTCTTTAAATCTTTGTTAAAGTCAATTTTCCATGAGAAAATACGCACAATGTTATGCACAGTTTTTTGGCTAATGTTGGCCTTTCTTGCGTCGTAATTCAGCGACTGCGTAATATGGATTGTGCGTTCAAGTGCATGGGCATTGCCGATAAATAATAAGATAATAAATAAAAATTTATGCATTGATAATCCTCTGAGCAGTTTTGCGTGCAGTTTTGTCGTTGGCAATAATGGCTTCTAGTGAAGCGGCACTTGTGTTCTGAACGGTGTCTAGAGTGCGCTCAACAATATTTGCAATCTCTAAAAATCCAATTTTATGGTTTAAGAAATGCTCAACGGCAACCTCGTTAGCGGCATTCAGCGTTCCCATGGCGTTGCCACCTTGTTTGAGCGCATCAAACGCCAGCCTTAAGCAAACAAATTTATTCAAATCAGGCGCATAGAATTCCAGTGGCGAGTTGCCTGCCAAGTCCAACGGCGCAACGCCAGAAGCCATTCTACTGGGATAACTCAGCGCATAGGCAATTACCGTGCGCATATCAGGGTTGCCGAGTTGCGACAAGGTAGAGCCGTCTTCATAATAAGTCGAAGAGTGGATAATGGACTGCGGGTGTATTACTACGCTGATTTTTTCGGCAGGTAAATTAAACAAATAATGTGCCTCAATTACTTCTAAGCCTTTGTTCATCATCGTAGCAGAATCTACTGATATTTTTCGTCCCATTGACCAGTTTGGATGGGCGCACGCCTCGTCGGGAGTAATGGTTTTTAATTGCTCAATCGGCGTGTGTAAAAACGGCCCGCCACTGGCAGTGAGCTGGATTTTGCTTAATCCTGACTTGCCACTTTGCAGGCATTGGAAAATTGCTGAATGTTCAGAATCCACTGGGATAAGCTCTGCGTTATTATCATGCACTGCCTGCATAAACAAATTCCCCGCTAGTACTAAGGATTCTTTGTTGGCAAGCATAATGCGTTTGCCCGCTTTGGCAGCCGCTAGGCTTGATGACATCCCTGCACTGCCAACAATCGCTGCCATGACAAAATCTACTTCATTGTGGGATGCAATTGTGTCTAATGCTTCTGCACCATGTAAAATTTCTATGTTGTTACTCGTCACTTTTGAGAGTTCTTCAATAGCGGATTCATCCATCATCACAACAAACTTAGGCTGAAATTTTTCACATAGTATTTGCATTTTTTGCCAGTTGGTATTGGCACTGAGTGCAAAAACATTAAATTTGTCAGGATGTAGTGCTATTACCGACAGTGCGCTATCGCCAATCGAGCCTGTCGCCCCTAGAATTGTGATATTTTTCATAGTAGAAGTATAATACCAGTAACAAAAACCGGTGTGGCGGCGAGTAGTCCATCAATACGGTCTAACACACCGCCATGTCCCGGCAAAAGATTGCCACTGTCTTTGACACCCGCCTCGCGTTTGTAAACGCTCTCATACAAATCGCCCACCACAGAAAAGATGCCAGTAACCAATGCCAGCAGCAAGAACTTCCAATTTGTTTCGTGGTAGTAAACCATCCATGTGCCAGTAATCAAAAGCACGCCTATTAAGCCGCCAACCACGCCTTCAATGGTTTTTCCGCCACTGAGATTAGGCGCAAGTTTGTGTCTGCCAAACGCCTTGCCTGCAAAATACGCAAAACTGTCCGCACCCCAAACAATTAAGAGCAATAACAATATTAAGTAAGGTTCAAAAATAAATAAAAAAAACAAAGGAGTAAATAAAAGCACGGCTTTAATAGGCGTAAAAACATTTAGAGGTTTTAACTTTGGATAATTTGCAACCATCCGAAAGTTATTAGCCCACCAAAGCAGTACGACCACTAGGACATAAACATATGCCATTTTTGTAAGGGCAAGATAATAAAAAATTGTTGGTGAAATTAGTGCAATATAACTACTGAGTGTTAGCGTAATGATGCTAATAATTTTATTTGTGGTTGAGACTTGGGTAAGTTTAAGAAATTCATACATACTTATTACAACCGTTATAATTATGAGCAGTACAAAGCCAATTGGTAATTCAAATAACAAGAATAACATTAGTGGTATTAACACCAAAGCGGTTAGTATTCTTTGGGTCAGGTTGTTCATTTTATTCCTCCGTAACGCCTGTCTCGTTGGTTGAAGCTCTCAATGGCTTTGTCCAATTCCTCTGCATCAAAATCAGGCCACAGCGTATCGGTAAAATGCAACTCGCTATAGGCAATATCCCATAGTAAAAAATTACTAATACGCTGTTCGCCACTGCTACGAATGAGTAAATCCACTGTGTTATTTTGTAGTGATAAATATTGAGAAAACTTTTCCTCATTTAATTCAGTGGCAGATACTCCATCGGTAATTGCTTGCTTACAAGCATTTATAATGTCCCATTGTCCGCCATAATTAGCTGCAATCACTAAAGTCAACCCAGTATTGTTGGCTAATAATGTCTGCGCCTCGGTGGCAGTTTTTTGCACATCAATAGGGAATAAGGACAGCTCGCCAATAATTTTTAGTTGAACATTGTATTTATTAAGTTTTTCGACTTCTTGTTTTAACACACTTAAAAACAACTTAAAAAGTAAGGTAACTTCTTCGTTAGAGCGGTTTTTGTTTTCACTACTAAAGGCAAACAAGGTAAGTGTTTCCACGCCAATTATGCCACAGTGCTTAACGATTTCTCGCACCACATCCACGCCTTTTTTATGTCCTACAATGCGTGGCAATTTGCGTTTTTTTGCCCAACGACCGTTGCCGTCCATAATAATTGCGATGTGTTTTGGAATATTCATAAGTGAGAATTATACCGACTACGGTAAAATCTGCGTTTATGAGTTTAGCAAAAAGAATTATTCCTTGTCTTGATGTGCGTGATGGTCGCGTGGTCAAAGGTGTGCAGTTTGTCAATATTAAAGATGCAGGCGACCCTGTTGAAGTGGCAAAACGCTATGACGACGAGGGGGCTGATGAGATTACTTTCTTAGATATCACCGCCTCGCACGAGGGTAGAGATACTTTGATACATATGGTTGAGGCGATTGCAGATCAGGTGTTTATTCCACTTACTGTTGGTGGTGGCATTCGTAAATCAGAGGATGTGCGCACGATGTTAAATGCAGGGGCAGACAAGGTTGCGGTGAATTCTGCGGCGATTTTTAATCCCAATTTAATCAATCAACTGAGTGAAGAGTTTGGCTCACAGTGTATTGTGATTGCCATTGATGCAAAAAAAGTGGCTGATAATAAATGGGAGATTTTTACTCACGGTGGGCGTAAATCTACAGGCATTGATGCTGTTGAGTGGGCACTGAAAATGACCAAGGGTGACCATGGTGCTGGCGAGGTATTGCTAACTTCAATGGATTGTGATGGGGTAAAAACTGGCTTTGATTTGGCGCTCACCAAAGCAGTAACAGGCGCAGTGAGCGTGCCTGTGATTGCCTCTGGCGGTGTGGGTAATTTGGCGCATTTATCTGAAGGCATATTGCAAGGCGGTGCGGATGCAGTATTGGCAGCCAGTATTTTTCATTTTGGCGAATATACGGTGCAACAAGCCAAGCAAGCCATGCAAGAAAACGGCATAGAAGTTAGGTTGTAATCCGCAATATTGATTTTTTAATGACTTAAGCGTATTATTCTGTGTTTTGAAAACAAGGTTTTTTATGAACTCTAAAAAAGAATTGTGGGTGTTATTGGCTTCGTTTGTGCTACCGATTGCCCTGGGAACGGCGTTTTTTTATTGGAACCCGACAGTTTTTACAGGCAATACTGTTAATTATGGCGAGTTTGTTAATCCTATTATTGCCACACAAAAGCAAGATATGGTGTTTTCCAAAAACAGTCAAGGCGATCTGCAAGGATTGTGGACTTTGACTTATGCAACCAATGTGTGTGATAATGCTTGCGAAAAAACCCTAGAAGATATGAAAACTATTCGTACCCTAATGAATGACAATATGCGCCGTGTGCAGAGACTGCTGTTGATTAATGGTTCAAGTAATTTGCAGAAAAAAGGTCTATTGATTGCCAAACCCAGTAGAGCGTTGCAGCAAAAATTAAGAAAATTTCCAAACAACAGTCTATTTTTGATTGACCCACTAGGCAATGTGATGTTGCGCTATAACCCACAATCTTTAGATATTAGGCGGGTGATTAAGGATTTACAGCGTTTGTTTAAGTATTCAAGGGTTGGATAATGCCCTCATTAGCGGATTTATTAGGGCTTTGTAAGCTTAAAGTGGTTTTACTTATTTTACTGACGGCGGTGGTTGGTATGTTTTTGTCGGTGCCTGCGCCGTATTTTCCTGATCCCGTGTTGGTGGTGCTTGCCTCGATTGGCATTGGTATGGTATCAGCATCAGCAGCAGTATTTAATCATATTGTTGACGAGCAAATTGATAAACAAATGTCACGAACCAATAAACGCCCTTTGCCACAAGGCAAGGTGAGCCGCAATCAGGCATTGGTGTGGGGCGTATTTTTAGGTGTTGTTGGCTTGGGTGTTTTGCAGTTTTTTGTTAATACTCTTACCATGGTGCTGACTTTTGTTTCTTTGATTGGCTATGCGGTGATTTACACCATGTATCTTAAGCGGGCAACGCCACAAAATATTGTGATTGGTGGTGCAGCAGGCGCAGCGCCGCCAATATTAGGCTGGACTTCAATCGCAGGTACGCAGAATATTGAGTATGCCTTATTGTTGTTTTTAATTGTATTTGTTTGGACGCCACCGCATTTCTGGGCGTTGGCTATTTTTCGGGTCGAAGAGTATAAAAAAGTCGATGTGCCGATGTTGCCAGTAACCCACGGATTGGCTTATACCAGAACGCAGATTTTGCTTTATACAATATTGTTGACATTGGTTACCTTGTTGCCTTATTTATCAGGTATGTCGGGCTTGATTTATCTCACTTCGGCTTTAATTTTGGGGGTTGTATTTTTGGCATATTCGATTAGAATTTACAAAAATCCAGATGACAATAGAATTGCTTGGCGCACATTTATGTTTTCGGTTAATTATTTAATGCTGCTGTTTGTGGCGTTACTTATTGACCATTATTGGTTAATTACACTAGGATAGAACAATGAAAGGATTAGGGCAAGTATTTAAAGCGGTAACCTCGGCTATGATTGGTGTGGGTAAAAAAGAAGATCTTATTAAGGACTTTGAGCGCACAGAAAAACAAGGCCCATGGGCTTATATTATTGTTGGGCTGATAATGACAGTTGGCTTTATTATGGCAGTGATTGCTGTTGTTGGGCTAGTGTTGCCTTAGCGGCATTTTAAACACCTTGTGTATTAGCGCAATAACGCTGAGTAGCAACAACAGTGCCATTGCGTTGTGCAAAGTGGCAATTGCCATTGGTATTGACAACACTACATTTAAAATTCCCAAGGTTATTTGTACCACCAATAAGCCGCCAATCAGTGTTAGACATTCCCTCAGGTGAAGGTAAGTTTTAAATGAATAAATCAATGTAATGATGAAGAATGTGGTGATTAATGCACCAATGCGATGCATCATTTGTATGCCAGCACGCGCTGGATTTTCTAATACGCCATATTCGTAATCAACGCCGATTGGCCCCCAATACAGTGCTTTAATAAAATCCATCTCTGGCCACCAAGCCCCTAAACAAGTTGGAAACTCTTCGCCACAAGACAAGGCGGCATAGTTGGTAGAAGTCCAGCCACCCAAAATAATTTGCACACTTAAAATAAATAAAACGGCTATTAACAACAGTTTGTGTCTTTTCAAAATATGTCTATAAGTAATGGGCGGGTAGCCTTGGTTAAGTAACAACCAAGCTAACAAAGCAGTGGTAACAAAGCCACCAACAAGGTGCGTGGTAACAATACCAGGATGAACCAGTAGCGTAACTGTCCACATGCCAAAAGCACCTTGAAGTATAACAAAAAAAGCGGTAAATGCTGGTAATACAGATGACTGAGGGCGTTTTGTTTTGCCTTTGATTGCTAAGAAGAATAACGCAAAAATAACCAGCCCCAGCAAGGAGGCGGCGTAACGATGCGCCATTTCCTTCCAGCCTTTAGCGGACTCAAGTGGGCGTTCATAGCCCTCAAGTTTAGTGCCATCTGCTACATCTGGTACTGTTAGCTGACCGTAGCAAGTTGGCCAATCAGGACAACCTAACCCTGCATCGCCGAGCCGAGTATAAGCACCTAAAACAACAACAATAAGTGCAAGGATAATTGATATTTTTAGTAGTTTTGTAAACATTTAAATATGAGGTAATTGAAAGTGAGTATCAATATGAGACCTTTGCATAAATAGGGATGATTAGCAAAATTCAATTTTTGCCAGATTGGTGATTTTATTAAACCTTGTCCTAGCAGGGCTAAGGCTGGGTTTAAAAAATCGCCAAGCGGGTGAAAAGTGGATTTTTGATGATTATTCATATTTATGCAAAGGTCTCAATATACTTATTTTTTACTGTTGTAGAGATGTATTGGTTTATAGTAATATTATTATAAGCCAATAGACTTGCAAAGTATGTTTTTCTGTGAATAATATGAAATCTATTTATTACAAGAAGTTTGCAGGAGGGGTGATGAAAAAGTTAGTAATAGCATTTGGATTATTGTTCAGTTTTAATGTGTTTGCTGAGTACGGGCTAAATATGACCGAAGGCGTAACATCGCTTAGCCGTGATATTTATGGTTTGCATATGATGGTTTTTTGGGTTTCAGTCGTTATTGCAATCGTGGTATTTGGCGCCATGTTATATTCGTTATATATGCACAGACAATCAAAAGGTGCAGTTGCGGCTAACTTTCACGAAAGCACGAAGGCAGAGCTTATTTGGACAATTGTGCCCATGATTATTCTGGTGGGAATGGCAGTCCCTGCTTCCAAGGTATTAATTGACTTAGAAGATACTTCTAAAGCACAGATGACGGTTAAGATTACCGGTCATCAATGGAAATGGCAGTATGATTATCCTGAAGAAGGCATTAGTTTTATTTCAAATTTATCACAAGACTCTAAAGATGCGGTTAATGGCACAGATGCAGACCGTGAAAATGCCAACCACTATTTATTAGATGTGGATAACCGTTTGGTTTTGCCAGTTGATACTTCAGTTCGTTTTTTGATTACCTCTAACGATGTTATTCATAACTGGTGGGTGCCTGATTTTGGGGTAAAGCAAGATGCTAACCCAGGCTTTATTAATGATGCGTGGGCTGAAATTGAAGAAATCGGCACTTATCGTGGGCAATGTGCTGAATTGTGCGGTAAAGACCATGGCTTTATGCCAATCGTTGTTGATGTGGTTTCTAAAGAGGATTATAAAAAATGGGTAGCCAAGAAGCAATCAGAAGCAGCCGCAGCCGCAGTAAGTGCCACCAAAACATGGGGTAAAAACGAATTAATGACAAAAGGCAAAGGCGTGTATAACACCAACTGTGCTGCTTGTCATAAGGCAGATGGTTCAGGTATGCCACCAGTATTCCCAGCCATAAAGGGCTCCGTGATTGCAAATGGTTCGGCAGCAGCACATTTAAGCATTGTTTTAAATGGCAAGGGCGCTATGCCACAATTTAAAATGTTGGGTGACAGTGACCTTGCAGCAGTAATTACTTATGAAAGAAATGCCTTTGGTAACACAGGCAGTGTTGTTCAACCATCAGATATTAAATCTGCACGATAACCAAAGCATTAAAGGAGAATATTATGACAACAGCAACAACAATAGAGGCTACACACGACGACCATCATCACGGACCTGAAAAAGGTTTGATGAGATGGGTTAAGACAACAAACCACAAAGACATTGGTTCGCTTTATATGTGGTTTGCCTTTACTATGTTATTAGTAGGCGGTGCATTTGCAATGGGCATTCGTGCTGAATTATTGCAGCCGGGACTACAACTAATGGAACCACAGTTCTTTAATCAATTAACGACCATGCATGGTTTGATTATGGTTTTTGGTGCGATTATGCCTGCCTTTGTTGGCTTGGGTAACTGGCTGATTCCAATGATGGTGGGTGCGCCTGATATGGCACTACCACGAATGAATAACTGGTCATTTTGGATTCTGCCATTTGCTGGCGGTATTCTTTTAAGCACTTTCTTTATGGAAGGTGGTGCGCCGGCATTTGGTTGGACCTTCTATGCGCCATTATCAACCACCTTTGCACCAGACAGCACGGACTTCTTTATTTTTGCAGTTCATTTATTAGGTTTTTCGTCAATTATGGGTGCGATTAACATTATTGCAACCGTGCTTAATATGCGTGCCCCTGAGATGAAACTAATGGATATGCCGTTATTTGTATGGACTTGGTTGATTACTTCATTCTTGCTAATCGGTGCGATGCCAGTATTAGCAGGTGCGGTAACTATGATGCTGACCGACCGTAACTTTGGCACTGCGTTCTTTGATGCCACAGGCGGTGGCGACCCAGTGTTATTTCAGCATATTTTTTGGTTCTTTGGTCATCCTGAGGTTTATATTATGATTTTGCCAGCGTTTGGTGTGGTTTCTCATATTATTCCAACCTTTGCACGCAAGCCATTATTCGGCTACTCGTCCATGGTATATGCAACAGCATCAATTGCATTTTTGTCCTACATTGTATGGGCGCACCATATGTTCTTAACGGGTATGCCAGTTGCAGGTGAATTATACTTTATGTATGCCACTATGTTAATTGCAGTGCCTACAGGTGTTAAAGTATTTAACTGGATATCAACAATGTGGCGGGGGTCAATGACTTTTGAAGCACCGATGTTGTGGGCAGTTTCATTTGTATTCTTGTTTACGATTGGTGGCTTCTCTGGCTTAATGTTAGGTATTGCACCGGCAGACATTCAGTATCACGATACTTATTTTGTGGTTGCACATTTCCATTATGTGTTAGTCACAGGTGCATTGTGGTCAATTATTGCGGCAACCTTCTATTGGTTGCCTAAGTGGACAGGCAAGATGTATAACGAAAAATTGGCAAAAATACACTTTTGGTGGGCGGTTATTTCAGTTAATGTATTGTTTTTCCCTCAGCATTTCTTAGGTCTTGCGGGTATGCCACGCCGTATTCCTGATTATTCATTACAGTTTGCAGATTTTAACTTTATTTCTTCCATTGGTGGTTTTGCATTTGGCGCATCGTTCATTTTATTGACTTATATTGTGATTGATTGTATTCGCAATGGCAAGCCAGCCAGTTCACGCCCTTGGGAAGGTGCAAAAGGTTTGGAATGGACATTAGAGCCAAAAGCGCAATATCACAGTTTTAATACGCCACCATCAAGAAAGTTGATTAAGGCAGAGTCTCAGCATTCTTAATGGAAGACAAGAGAAAAGGTGCCGTTAGGACTGCGGTCATTGTCGGTGTTGTAGCAATAGGAGTATTTATAGCCACCATCGTGTTGTTTAATCCGACTGGCTAATATGGAACGGAAGAAAATAACGAAAAGGTTCTGGATTAAGTTATTTTCAGCACCGATATTGATGTTTGCTTTTGCTTATGCAATGGTACCCATCTACGATGTTTTTTGTGAGATTACTGGCTTTAACGGTACAACGGGCAGAGTAGATACGGAACAATCCTATGCGGTTGATGAACAGCGTAAGGTTGAGGTCAGTTTTTTTGCGATGACGATGGGTGGTTTTCCAGTGCAATTTGGGCCAAAGGTGCATTCGATGATGGTTGTTCCTGGTAAGTTTTATACCACCAGTTATATTGCTAAGAACAATACAGATGAAACTGTTATTGGTCAAGCAATTCCAAGTGTAGCACCAACGGATGCTGCACTGCATTTTAAGAAATTAGAATGTTTTTGTTTTAATAGGCAGACATTTAAGCCACATGAAGAGGTTGAGATGACGCTTCGTTTTGTGGTTGAACCAGAGTTAGACAAGCGCATCAAAGATATAAGTTTGTCTTACAATTTTTTTAAACTTGATAGTTAGAAGGGGAAAGTTATGAGTAAGGAACAAGCATATTATGTGCCAGATGGCACTTACTGGCCGATTATTGGATCAATCGGTGTAGCGACATTATTTGTAGGTTTTGCCAATCAGATGCACGGTGTAGAATGGGGCGGCTCAGTAATGGCACTTGGTTTTGCGATTACAGTATTTATGATGTTTGGTTGGTTTGGTCAAGTGGTTAGCGAAAGCACAAACGGTATTTACAACAGTCAAGTTGATCGCTCATTTCGCTGGGGCATGAGTTGGTTTATATTCTCTGAAGTGATGTTTTTTGCCGCTTTTTTCGGTGCATTGTTTTATGCAAGGCAACTTTCAGTGCCGTGGCTAGGCGGTGCAGATAATAATATATATACGCCAGAATTGTGGAATGGCTTTAAAGCAGGATGGGACACAGTTGCTTTCACAACACCCGGCACAACTTTGCAGTCAGGTATCGAAATGTCAGTGCCAACACAATTGGTTAATACATGGGGTTTACCAGCACTTAATACATTGTTGTTATTGCTATCAGGGGTAACGCTAACCTTCGCCCACCATGCATTGCGTGCTGGACATCGCAATCAAATCATTGGCTGGTTAGTGGCAACTATTGCCTTAGGTTCAGCTTTCCTAGGTTTTCAAGTTATGGAATACGGACACGCCTATTATGATGGCTTAAAACTCACCTCAGGCATCTACGGCTCAACCTTTTACATGCTAACGGGCTTCCACGGCTTTCATGTAACAGTTGGTGTCATTATGTTGACAGTCATCTTGTATCGCATACAAAAAGGTCATTTCACCGTAGACAATCATTTTGGTTTTGAGGGTGTTGCTTGGTATTGGCACTTTGTGGATGTGGTGTGGTTAGGGCTCTTTATTTTTGTATATTGGCTGTAAATAAATAAGTACATATTTATTGATAAAAAGACCCCTCAACTGGGGTCTTTTTATAAAAAATATCAGGAGTTTTTATGACAGAAGTTTTAATCGTTATTGTTATTATTGCCATATTAACGGCATTAGGCTTTGGGCTTGTTGGCATGATTAAAGGTGGAAAAGCAGGCTCAAACAGGATGTTTAAATCCTTGGTAACCCGTGTTACCTTGTCGGTGGTATTGTTTCTTTTTGTGATGTTTGCTGGTTATATGGGGTGGATTGAGCCAAATAATGTCATGGTGGATGCACCAGTAGTACAGAAATGATTAAGCGCATATTCGTCCTACCCACTATATTAATCACGCTCACTTTATGGGGGTTATTGTCCTTAGGGTTTTGGCAACTTGAGCGTGCAGACGAAAAGCGGGCGATAGAGGCTGAGATTATTGCCGCACAATCAGACTCTGCTGAGTTCGTGCAAGTGAGCGAACTTACTGATAAAGAGTATTATCAGGTGATTCTTAAGGGTCATTATGATAATAACAAACAATTTATTTATGACAATCAAATTGTTAATAGCAATGCTGGATATTTTGTTTTAACTCCTTTTGTGCTTGAGAATAAAACTGCCATTTTGGTTAATCGTGGCTTCGTACCATGGCGAGGCAATCGTGAAAAATTGGTCGATACTAATATTGGCGAAAGCAAAACTATCATTCAAGTTGGGCTTATTAAGCCCAAAGAGCGTATTAAGTTTGAACAACAAGACATTGGTGTAACATTTCCAATGCTTATTCAGTCTCTAAATATGGAACGACTTTCACAATTGTCAAATTATCAACTCGTGCCAATGTTGGCACAATTAGAGGCAAAAGAAAGCAACGGCTTTTATCGCAAATGGCAACCGTTTTATGGCAGTGTTGATAAGCATCTGGGCTATGCTTTGCAATGGTTTTTGATGGCACTGGTGTTAGGCGGCATTACCATCTCTTTGTATCGAAAAAATACCAAGAAGTCTTAACTAAAAACGAAGGCTTGACTTGTGTCAAGGATATTTCTAATTATAGTTTGGATAATATTTACAAACAACCATAGGTCAAGATAAATGCATACTATTCTAAAAGCATCCTTTTTGATATTTTTATATTTCCCAAATACAGTCCTAGCAAATTATGCGGTCACTGAAAAATCGTATGCTAAAAATCTAAATACAATTGTTGCTTCGGTTATGGGTTGGTACGATAAATTAATGAACAACAAGCATACAAATAATTATCCAGATAATATTCAAAGTATACAAATTATTGACACCCAGTTGAACAAAAACAAGGAACACTTTATATTGGTAACTCAAGTGCATTTTAATTATTTACACAATCAGCAAATAAAAACCAAGCAAATCAATGAGAATTTTGTTTTTGATTTGAATAAAAATAACAATTTTATTAAAATTGACAGATTAGAAAGCAAAGAAATTGATACAATAAGTACACCAAGCACATTTGATAAAGACCATTATCAGTATCGAAATTTTGCTTATAAGTGGCTAGCATACTTAAATGGTAATACAGCGTTGTTTGAAAATAAGATTAATAATGCCAAGCATCAGTTACAAATAGGGGCAAAGCAGTATCAAGGCACATTATCAGCCGCCCTATCAAAGCATAAGGAATGGATGGGTGTTGGGCAGTATTTACTACGCAGCATTGAAGTAATAAAAAACACCAAAGACAGTTTACGGATAGTGCTTATTATCCGTTGGAATGGCATTACCAATAAGGGCAAGCTAGGGATTGCCAAGATTGAACAGACAGTTGATATGAAGAAAGAAATGGGTGGAAATTACCAACTACTTAACATCAAAGAACGACTGCTTCTACCTGATATGGGGGCTTGGGATAAACTAACCTGCTAAAGTGTTAAAAAACTCAGCATAATTTATGAAAATAATAATATTACTATTAATTTTTATTGCACTAAATACAAATGCTGGGATAAATTTACCTGTTTTAAGCGGTATCGGCGGTAATTTTAGTGCGATTGACAGTAACAATAAAGAAATACAATTCAATGACTACAAAGGAAATGTTGTAGTGATGGGTTATGGCTACACTAACTGCCCTGATATTTGTCCTTTTACTTTGGGTTATTTAAAAAAAGTATATGAAGGATTGCCTGCGTATGCACAAAAAAAGACCAAAATTTTATTTGTCTCTATTGATCCAGAATACGATACACCACAACATTTAAAAGAGTTTATGGCGCATTTTAATAAGGACTTTATAGGTATAACGGGTAGCAGAGAAAATATTGACCAAATTGCCGAGCTATTTCAAATGAAATATACCAAAATTGCCGAAGACATTCCAGTTGAGTTTGTCGATTATCGCAGTGTGGTCAAAAAAAGTAATGCCCGAAATGCGACTACCAATGTTTATAATCACGGCATCGTTTTATACTTGATTGATACTGAGGGCGATGTACGAAGCCTTGGCTATACGGGCACTACTGAAAAAGAATTTATTGCCAATATACGCTCATTGTTACCAAAACCCATCAAGATTGAGGATTTTTATATGAATCAAGGCGCAAAAAATGCCAGATCAGCTGCCGCTTATGGCAAGATAACCAATATTTCTAATGCAGAAGATGTGCTTATCAGCGTCTCAAGCCCAATAGCAAAACGGGTAGAATTACATCAAACCAAAGTTGTGGATAATTTTGTAAAAATGATGCATACACCAAACAAGGTGTTTAAAGCTGGAGAGACGCTTATGCTAAAGCCGATGTCTTATCATATTATGTTTATGGGCTTAAAAAAGCCTTTAAGTGAGGTCAAGGTTGTAGATATTAGTTTAAAATTTAAGAACGCAGGCAATATTCCAATTCGAATAAAACTTGATCATTGATAACAAGGGAGCGAACTATGCTAAGTGCTGAGCATCAAAAAATTCTACAGGCGAATGCTTTATTTTCTGGCTTTACTGAGGATGAATTAGCACAAATCAGCAGATTCTCTGCCTTTGTTGAGGTAGAAAACCAGCAGCGTCTTTTTGAACAGGGGCAAATAGCAAAAGATTTTTTCTTGTTAGTCAGTGGCAAGATAAAGTTGGCATTTTTGTCTGCAGAGGGGCTTGAAAAGGTGGTTGATGTCATCCAACCAGGGCATAGTTTTGCTGAGGCAGTAATGTTTTTTAGGCAGAGAAAATATCCCTTAAACGCAAGCGCATTAGGACACAGTGGGGTGTTGCGTGTTAATACTGGATGTTATTTAAAAATACTGGAATCCTCGACCAAGTCTTGTTTTAAGATTATGGGTAAACTATCACAACGGTTGCATTGGGCGACGAGCGAGATCAATCATTTGGTTTTGCATGATGGTAAGTATCGGTTAATTAAGTTTTTGCTTGCCAATGCAAAAAAATCAAACAATGTGGATTTATCTATTGCCAAAAATATCTTAGCATCACAACTCTCAATTAAGCCAGAAACGCTTTCACGCACACTCAATGAGCTTTCCAAACAAGGTTTGATAGCAGTTGACAGCAGTCATATTGTGTTGCTTAAACCATCTGAGTTAGAAGATATTATAATTTCTTGAACACTTGACTTATATCAATGAGTACCAATAATTGATATAGTATGATTTGACTTGGTTGAATTAAATAAGGGGAAAAGAAGTGAAACAACTATTTAAAAAATTAAGTTTAAGCATAGCTTTATCAGTGTCAGTGTCATTATCAAATATTGCCATGGCAGAGGCGGGAGCAGAATCTTATATTGCCAGTGTTGGTGTTGAGTCCAACTTAAGAGGTCTGGAGCGTGTGAGGCAAATATTGGTTGCGCCCCCTTTCTTGCCAAAACACGAACAGCGCTATTCAGGCAAGCCTAGAATTATTGAAATGGAAATGGTCATCGAGGAAAAAGAAATTGAAGTCGAGCCAGGGGTTTTTGTGCAGGCAATGACTTTTGCTGGTACTAATCCAGGTCCATTGATAGTAGTGCATGAGGGGGATTATGTAGAATTAACACTCAAAAATCCGAAAACCAACTTTTTAGTACATAATATTGATTTTCACGCCTCAACAGGTGCACTAGGTGGCGGTGCCTTAACCAAGGTAGCGCCTGGAGAGGAGGTGGTTTTACGCTTTAAAGCAGACAGACCAGGCACTTATGTTTATCATTGTGCCCCAGGCGGTGTTATGATTCCTTACCATGTGGTTTCAGGCATGTATGGTGCTATTATGATTTTGCCAAAAGACGGACTTAAAGACAATAAGGGCAATCTAGTAGTTTATGACCGAGCTTATTATGTGGGCGAGCAGGGCTGGTATGTGCCAAAAGATGCACAAGGCAAGTATAAGCGTTATCCTAATGCGGTTGTTTCTATGAATGATACTTTAAAAGTGATGAAAAATTTAGTACCAACACATATTACTTATAACGGAAAAAAAGGCGCACTAACGGGTAAAAATGCAATGAAAGCCAAAGTGGGTGAAACTGTATTGTTTATCCATTCCCAGGCAAATGAAGATTCACGCATTCACCTAATTGGTGGTCATGGCGACCAAGTGTGGTCAGGTGGCTCGTTTAACAACACACCAACAGTTGATAGAGAAACTTGGAGTGTACTCGGTGGTGAGGCAGTGGCTGCAGTTTATACCTTTAAACAGCCTGGTATTTATGCCTATGTTAATCACAACTTAATTGAAGCGGTTTTGTTAGGTGGTGTGGCACATGTATCTGTTGAAGGCGAGTGGAATAATGACCTAATGAAACAGGTTAAGCCACCAAGTAAAATTAAATAATAAACTAAAAACGACCTCAATAAAGGTCATTTTTTATTAAGGAGTCTCATGAAAAATTATTCAGATTTTTTTACCATTAAAAGATTGTGGATAGCGCTGATTGTTAGTTTGGTTTTGTCTTTTTCTGCCTTGTTATACCTTGGTGGGCAGATTTATCAGAAGGCACCGCCCATACCAAATGCAGTGCAAATTATCAATGGTGATGTTGTTTATAGCAAGCAAGATATTAAAGATGGACAAAATATTTGGCAAACTATAGGTGGTATGCAGCAGGGGTCAATTTGGGGCCATGGTGGTTATTTAGCGCCTGATTGGAGTGCAGATTGGCTACATCGTGAAGCTTTGTCTTTGTTAAGTATTATAAAATCCAATGGCTTTTATTTAAATAATAAACGCCAAACACGAGAAGCGCACAAAATTACTTTACGAGATGAAATGCGAACCAATACCTATAATAATATAACGGGTGTGGTTACTATTAGTCAAGATCGCGCCTCGGCAATTGTCGAAACACAGCGGCATTATATTGATCTATATACCTCAAATAAGCAAAAATACCAACAGCTTCGTGAAGACTATGCTTTTCCAATTAAAATGATTCTTGATGAAGAAAAAGCCAGAAAACTTAGTGCATTCTTTTTTTGGTCAGCATGGGCAGCATCGACTAACCGTCCTGGGGATGATATTACTTATACCAGTAATTGGCCGCATGAGCCATTAATAGGTAACACACCCCCTCCTTCAGTTTTGCTATGGAGTATTATTTCAATCTTTTTATTATTGGCAGGTATTGGCGGTATTGTTTGGTATTACGCCTCTCAATTTGACAAGTGGCGTCAAAATTCAGAACCTGAGCAGGGCATTGCCACGGCTGATTTTATTGAAAACAACAAAGTAACACCCTCAATGAAAGCCACCGCAAAATATTTTTGGGTAGTAACTGCATTGTTTGTATCTCAAGTGTTGCTAGGTATCATTACCGCACATTATGCTGTAGATGGACAGGGTTTGTATGGTATTGATATTGCGAATTATATTCCTTATGTGGTCACCAGAACTTGGCACACACAGTTGGCAGTTTTTTGGATTGCCACTGCTTGGCTGGCAACGGGGCTCTATGTTGCACCATTGATTTCAGGACATGAACCAAGATTTCAACGCTTTGGTGTGAATTTTTTATTTTTTAGTTTGTTACTAATTGTGGTGGGGTCATTTGCAGGACAATGGCTAGCAGTAAATGGTTTTATTGAGGATTTAACCCTAAATTTTTGGTTTGGGCATCAAGGCTATGAATATATTGATTTAGGGCGTTTTTGGCAAATTTATTTATTTATTGGCTTATTGCTGTGGGTTGTTTTATTGTTAAGAGCTTTGATCCCTGCTTTTAAGGATAAAAATTTAAAATCACTCTTATTTGTTGTCGTGCTTGCCACTGTTTCTATCGGCTTATTATATGCTGCTGGGTTTATGTGGGGCAAAAACACTAACTTAAGCATTATAGAATATTGGCGTTGGTGGGTAGTGCATCTTTGGGTTGAAGGTGTGTTTGAGGTGTTTGCCACCGCAATTATTTCAGTTTTGTTTGTGCGTATGGGGCTATTAAGAACTTCGGTTGCAACTACAATGGTAATCTTTACCACGATTATTTTCTTAGGTGGCGGTGTATTGGGCACCTTACACCACCTATATTGGAGTGGAACACCAATCTCAGTTATGGCAGTTGGTGCGAGTTTTTCAGCACTTGAAGTGGTGCCATTAGTGGTAATTGGATTTGAAGCATATAACCATAAAAAATTAGAAAATCAACAAACTTGGCAAGAAAATTACCATTGGCCGTTCATGTTTTTTAGTGCGGTATTGTTTTGGAATTTGGTTGGCGCAGGTTTGTTTGGCTTTTTAATCAATCCGCCAATCGCCCTTTATTATATGCAAGGCTTGAACATTACCGCTAATCACGGACACGCAGCATTATTTGGCGTTTATGGGATGCTTGGTCTTGGTTTGATGTTATATGCCATGCGTGGCTTGACCGACATAAAACAATGGGATACTAAACTCTTGAAAATTACTTTTTGGTCGCTTAATATCGGCTTAGCAATGATGACATTTTTGTCTTTGTTGCCGCAAGGCTTATGGCAAACCTACCAAAGCATTTCACAGAGTTATGTCTCCGCACGCAGTGTCGAGTTTATGCAAAGTGATATTATGCATGCGCTGGTATGGGCTAGAGTGCCGGGCGATACCGTCTTTGCTGTTGGTGTGTTTGCTTTTGCGTGGTTTGTGTTTAAAGCGTTTATTGTAAAAAAATAATATTACTTAATAATATCAAAGTCTTTAGGGACGCTTAATTCAAAGGCTTGTGCTGGAATGTTGGGATTAACACGCAATTGCTTAAACGAAATGGTAACAATTTGTCCAAGCTCGTTTTCTAATGAAATGGCGTGTAATAATCCATCTATAAAGCCAAACTCTATTGGCTGACTGTGCGTATTTACAGCTAAATACCAGTTAATATCGCCTTCTTGGTGGGAGAATTTTGGCGTATTTTTAATTGAATCGGGTTTGTTAATCAGCCAGTAGAGCGGTGTTTTGGAAAAGTCTTTTGTTTGTTGCAAAATAGCCTGTTCAAGCTCGATATCAATTTGCCATAATTCGTCGTTATTTAGCAGTAATATTTGTTCGTTGGGGCTTACAGTATGCCAATGTAATTGTTGCGGGCGTTGAAAGGAAAAATTACCCGTTGTTGCGCTTAGTAAAGTAAGACCTTCATCGTAAATTGTTTGCGAGAAGTTGGCACTAAGCGATTCTATTGAGTTAAAAAATTCAGAAAACTGGTTGCGCTCACTAAACGCTACATTTGCCCATAAGACAGATATTAGGGTTAATATTTTAATCATTACTTAATCCTCATTAATTGGCTCTGGTGCTAGCACTTGGCGATTGCCTGCGCTGTTCATACTGCTGACAACGCCTGTAGTTTCCATGTCTTCAATAATGCGTGCGGCACGATTGTAGCCAATGCGTAGGCAGCGTTGCAGATTTGAAATTGAAGCCTTGCGTGAAGTGGTAACAATCTGTACCGCCTCATCATATAGTGCATCCATCTCACCACCAGCCTCGCCAGTGCCTTCGTGAGAATCGGCAGACTCGCTATGTGCATTTACAACGCTGTTAAGATAATTGGTTTCAGAGTGTTCACGCAAGAAGCCAACCACCCGTGCAATTTCATCATCACCAACAAAAGCACCATGCACACGAATGAGATGTGAGAGGCCTGGTGTCATATAGAGCATATCGCCCATGCCCAATAACTGCTCTGCACCGCCTTGATCAAGAATGGTGCGAGAATCCACTTTTGAAGTAACTTTAAAGGCAACACGGGAAGGAATATTGGATTTAATCAGCCCAGTAATCACATCAACACTAGGGCGTTGGGTGGCAATAATTAAGTGAATGCCTGCTGCGCGCGCTTTTTGCCCAAGTCGGATAATTAGTGCTTCTACGCGTTTGGCTTTAGCACGGTCTTCTTGCGCCAGCGAGCCGAGCATATCAGCGTATTCATCAATCACTAACATAATCAGTGGCAACGATTCTAGCTCTGGTGCGCTTTCCCCTTTTTCAGCGGTGGCTTCGTTAAAAGAGGGGTCAAGTAATGGCTCGCCTTTTTTCTTAGATTTTTGAAGTTTCTCGTTAAACCCTTCAATATTGCGCACCCCAAATTTAGCCAACAATAAGTAACGGCGCTCCATTTCATTTACGCACCACCACAATGCTGCTGCTGCTTGGTTCATATCAGTGATGACAGGCGTTAGCAAATGTGGTGTGTCTGCATAACAAGATAATTCGACGATTTTAGGGTCAATCATAATCATCCGTACTTGCTCTGGTGTGGCTTTATAAAGCACACTTAAAATCATCGCATTCAGTCCAACGGATTTACCCATTCCTGTTGCACCTGCCACCAATAAATGTGGCATTTTTGCCAAATTTGCCACTGTGGGTTGCCCGTTAATGTCTTTGCCAAGTGCTACAGTAAGTACAGAAGATGAGTTGGTGAACACCTCAGAAGATAAAATTTCCTTAAGCCCAATCATTTCTCGTTCAGTGTTTGGAATCTCTAAGCCAATCACCGGTCTGCCTGGAATAACATCAACAATACGCACACTTTCAACCAATAAGGCACGCGCTAAATCCTTGCTTAGGCTCATAATCTGAGACACTTTAACGCCTGGCGCAAGCGATAACTCGAATTGGGTAATGACAGGGCCCGGTGTTACTGTGGTGGTGGTTACATCAAAACCAAAGTCTTTGAGTTTGAGCTCCACTTGACGAGACATATCTTCAAGTTCTTTATCAGAATAGCCTTTGACACTGGCTTTGATTTCATCAAGTAGGGATAAATCAGGCAGCCCGCTTGGGGTTTTGTTATTAAATAAATTAGAATTTAGTGTTGTGGCGTTGGTCTTCTTTGGTGGTTTGTTCTTTTTGGCTAATTTTATTTTATTTAGCACACTGGGTTTTGAGGTTTTGACTCGTTGAGATTTAGCGAGGGCTTTGGCAGCTTTTTTTGCCTCAGATTTGATACGGGATTTGGCACGAGATTGTGCAAATTTAGCGAATAATGCGCCAAATATATCGCCAATAGCGGCAAAGATATTGCCCCATGAGGTGGTGCTAGCAATGCTAAAGCTAATCATTGCAATACTCAGATAAACAATTAATGATGCTGAGCCAAATAGCGAACTAAAGTAAGTGTGTATCATATCGCCAACCCAGCCTCCAGCAGGAACTGAAGTATTCTGTGTTAGTAGCGCTGTGCTTGAGGCAAATAGTATAAAAACAGCAAACAATCGAATGATAACAATCAGACGACTGTTTGGGGTTTTTCCAGTGCTTTTGTGAATTTTGTAGCCCAACCAAATGAGCGAAGTGGGGATTAAGTAAGCACCATAACCTAAAATTGATAAAGAAATATCACTCAGATAAGCGCCAAAAATACCCGCTAAGTTGTTTGTGGTTTCGCTAAGCGCAACGCCAGACCAAGGGTTTTCTGTTGGCGAATAAGTAATCAGCGCGGCCAAGTAGAGCATACTAAAGGCAACGAGTGAAATAAAGAGCACCTCGTTTTTTACACGGGTTCGACGAGGCTGAGTGACGCGATTGGCGTTAGATTTGTTATTTTTTTTCAAGGCGGTTTACGCTTACTTTATAATATCTATATTTTCAGTAATTATAAAGGGTTGGTATATCAATGAGTAAAAATAAACATTGTAAAGTATTAATTGTTGGTTCTGGTCCAGCGGGCTATTCTGCGGCGGTTTATGCGGCGAGAGCAAATCTTAATCCAGTTATTGTCAGCGGTATGGAGCAAGGTGGGCAGTTGATGAGCACCACCGATGTGGACAATTGGCCGGGTGACAACGAAGGTGTGCAAGGTCCTGATTTGATGACGCGTATGCAACAACATGCTGAGCGTTTTGATACTGAAATCATCAACGACAGTATTACTGAGGTTGATTTTTCCGTTAAACCTTTTAAACTCAATGGCACTGATACGGCTTATACCGCTGACGCTGTTATTATTGCCACAGGAGCAAGTGCGCGTTATTTAGGCTTACCCTCAGAAGAGGCTTTTAAAGGCAGAGGCGTGAGTGCTTGTGCAACCTGCGATGGGTTTTTCTATCGCGGACAAAGCGTTGCGGTAATTGGCGGCGGTAATACTGCGGTGGAAGAGGCGTTGTTTTTATCAAATATTGCAGACCATGTAACCATTGTTCATCGTCGGGATAAATTCTCCAGCGAAAAAATTCTATCTGATCAATTGATTGAGAAATCAAAAACAGGCAATATTACCATTGAATACAATTACAATCTTGACGAGGTGTTAGGCGACGACGCTGGCGTAACAGGTTTGCGATTAAAAAATAATGACGGCAGCACCAAAGATATTGAAGTACACGGCGTATTTATTGCCATTGGGCACACACCAAATACAGGTATTTTTGCAGACAGTTTAGAGATGAATCACGGTTATATTCAAGTGCAAAGTGGTACACAGGGCAATGCCACTCAGACCAGTGTTGAGGGTGTATTTGCCGCAGGCGATGTGGCAGACCATATTTATCGTCAAGCCATCACTTCAGCAGGCTCGGGCTGCATGGCGGCATTAGATGCCGAAAGATTTTTAGGCGAGTAGTATTTAACTGCTAGATTGATAATTACAGGTATAATTGCTACTTTTTTAAGGCCACATAGCTCAGTTGGTAGAGCAAGGGACTGAAAATCCCTGTGTCCCTAGTTCAATTCTAGGTGTGGCCACCATATTTTTAAAAGCCTGTGCCTTATGCAGGTTTTTTTTGGATTAAAAATCCCTGTGTCCTATCACCTTGATGTCAATTCTAGGTGTGGCCACCATATTTTTAAAAGCCTGTGCCTTATGCAGGTTTTTTTTGGATTAAAAATCCCTGTGTCCTATCACCTTGATGTCAATTCTAGGTGTGGCCACCATATTTTTAAAAG
>NZ_FXLV01000007.1 GCF_900180345.1 Bathymodiolus heckerae thiotrophic gill symbiont | reverse complement strand
AGGCAAGATACCTTGGACTAGAGAGAAACAAAACCAGAGTACAACTGATTGCCATGAGTCATAACCTTAAAACTGGCATGAATATTTTTAAAGAAATGCAGCGATTAAAAAGCCTAAGGGATTATTACATCCAGTGAGTAAAAAAGGCTAAAAAGAGAGAAATAAGGCTAAAAAAATCAGACAAACAAGGTGTTTTTTAGATTTTTATGGAAAAATACGGAAATTTTGAGCTATTTTTTTTGAAAAATTGCAAAGGTTGAAAATAGGATGGGGAATTATGAATTATGCAAAGGTCTCTTAATATTAAAAAAAACTTGAATGCATTTCTACACTGATTGATCGAGAAATCGCATGCACATCAGGAGGTTCAGGTAAGCCGCTACCTACCAAATACTGCTTTGATAAATATTCAAGAATTACCAACGAGTTCCAAATAATTAAATCCTTATCCAACAATACAGGCACTTTAAAATTAGAATTGTATTGAGCAAGTTCGTCGTCAATTGTATCTGTGAACAAAAACACTTTCTTCTCTTCAAGCCCAATTTGAAATTGCTTCATAAAAACCCAAGGCCACAATGATCAAGATGAATAACTTTTGTTACCAATAACCAAAATTAAATTTGACATCATTTTCCCTGAAATAAAAAGTATAAAATTATAGCACAAAGTGTTTGATTTTATTAGCGTCGCTAATTGCAAGTAAAGACAATTTCAAGTTAAATGGTCTTAATTTTTGTTAAAATCTCATTATGAGAGTTAAAAGCAAATGGCACAAAACCCAAGTTAAAACCATCGAAGATATCGGCGGTGCAATGGCATTTATTTGCTGGCGTATTACTAAAAATCACCTTGAAGATTTAATCAACGAAGGCTTTGTGATTGAAAAAGAACAAGTCTTTGATGTGATTGCTGAATACTTATGTTTCCTTATTCAGTCCATTGACCGCCTTGTGTTTAAAACACTCAGCACCGAACAACGACAGGAATTGATTAACAAACTGGCAAAACAATCCGCCTTTTATTATCAAGAAAACAAAACCGAACGCATCGGCGAAGGCAATCATTGGAAGTCGTTTGTCAATACTTACAACCAACGCTCACAAGATTATTCAGATTATGACTTTATCGGCAACGAACCTGACTACCGCTTTTTAAGATACTTCGGCGAAAAAATCAAACTGGTCATGACCAATATTGATGAAAAATGGATTGTACAACAAATGGTGGAAATCCAAGCGCCAAAAGCCTTTAAAAAAATCGCCCAGAGTGTTGATGACTTAGTATCAGTCAATAAAATCACCTCTAAAGAAGAGCAAATCAAACGCAAAAAAGAAAAAATCCCTCGCTCTAAACGCAAATCCACTCGTTCAGACCTGCAATGATGTAACAACCTGAATATTATTACTATATTCTATGGCTACAAGATAATGTTGCCAATAATGATTAAACCAAATACAAAAAATACGGTCGCCGAAAATTGGTTAAAGCATATTATTCTGTTGCCATAAAAAAGGCTGTTTTTGAGTTTAGCTGCAACAATGCATAAACGCCAAGTCTTGAATTCGCACATTAAGTGCAATTTCTCCTAAGCCGTTAATAAATCAACAGCCTTTCCTAAAAATAACTCAACTGGTTGTTTCCCACCTCGTGTTTTTCGAGGTCTTGTGTTGAGTCGCTTCATGACAAATTCAATCTGTGAATTTGTCACCTTGTTAAAGTCAGTACCCTTTGGGAAGTACTGTCTAATCAAGCCATTAGTATTCTCGTTAATACCTCTTTCCCAAGAAGAATACGGATGAGCAAAATATATATCCACATCCAGTGCTTTAGCCATACGCTCATGTTCAGCAAATTCTAAGCCATTATCGTAGGTAATGGTATGAATCTTACTTGACATTGGCTTTAGCGCTTTAATAGTCTTATCAGCCAACTCAGTGGCATTCTTGCCATTAAGTTTAACAATAACAGTATAAAGTGATTTACGATCAACCAATGTGTAGATGGCGCTCTTCTTGTTTTTACCAATGATAGTGTCACCCTCCCAGTCGCCAATGCGTGATCTAGTGTTAACAAGCTCTGGACGCTGCTCAATACTCACAGCGTTCTTGATTCGTCCTCTGCGCTCATAACTACCATAGCGCTTACGATGGCTTTTGTGCAGGTGTCTAAGATGCTTATAGAGCGTGCCACCAGCACGCTTATCTTGCAGTAACATTCTGTAAATAGTCTCATGATGTAGCTTAGTTTTACCGTGCGTTATAAGATAATCACAAGCTTGTTCTGGGCTGAGCTCTTGTTTGATTAGCTCTATAATGTCTTGTCTAAGTTCTGGTGTGAGCTTAATGCTTTTACTGGCAGTTAATCTACGCATAGTAGCAAGCTCATTGGCTTGCTTGGGTCGATAGCCTCGTTTGCCAGTATTACGTTTAATCTCACGTGAGATAGTTGCCGGACTTCTGTTTAACAGATTGGCAATGCCAATCTGATTCATATGTAGTTGTAAACACGCTTTTATCTGGTATCGTTCATCGTTAGTCAGTTGTTGATAATTCATTGCAATTTCCCGTAGTAAGAAAATCACAAAGTTTATTACAACTGGCTATTTAATTACAATTAAAATTGCACTTGTTATGTGAATTCAAGGTTTATAAAATCAAAGAAATAATAGAAAATAGCATAACAAATACATAACGAAAATATCCTTAAATAAAGCAAGCGATAATTCGTCAATAATTGACATTTAAGTCATTATAATGGTTTTCTTATTTTTTAATTTTTGTAAATACTATGAAATCATTCAATCCACCAGTAAGAACACTTATGGGACCTGGTCCTTCTGATGTACATCCGAGAATTTTATCTGCTATGGCACGCCCAACAATTGGGCACCTAGACCCTACTTTTGTGGGAATGATGGACGAGACCAAAGAAGGCTTGAAGGCTATTTTTAAAACTGAAAATGAATTAACTATGCCCGTATCGGCACCGGGTTCTGCGGGAATGGAGACTTGTTTTGCTAATTTGGTTGAGCCAAATGATAAAGTTATTGTTTGTATTAATGGCGTGTTTGGGATGCGTATGAAAGAAAATATCACGCGTTTAGGAGGCGAGGCGATTGTGGTTGAGGATGATTGGGGTAATGCGGTGTCAACTAATAAAGTCGAGCAAGCGTTAAAAGACAATCCAGACGCTAAAATTTTGGCTTTTGTCCATGCGGAAACTTCAACAGGTGCACAATCTGACGCTCGAGCCTTATGCAAACTTGCACATCAGTATGATTGTATTAATATTGTTGATGCGGTTACTTCGCTAGGTGGGACTGAGTTGCGTGTGGATGAATGGGAGATTGATGCGATTTATTCAGGTACGCAAAAATGCTTATCCGCCATGCCGGGTATCTCGCCAGTCAGTTTTAACGATCGGGCTTTGCACAAAGTTAAAAACCGTAAAACACCTGTTACCTCTTGGTTTTTAGATTTGAATTTAGTCATGGGCTATTGGGGCGAAGGTGCTAAACGCACTTATCACCACACTGCACCTGTGAATACGCTATATGGTTTACACGAATCGTTGGTAATGATATTGGAAGAAGGTGTTGAAAATTCTTGGGCACGCCATCAGAAAAATCATGAACTGTTAAGAGATGGTTTAGAAGCAATGGGCATTAATTTTTTAGTAAACAAAGCAGACCGCCTGCCTCAGTTAAATTCTGTGTTCATTCCAGAAGGTGCGGATGATGCAGCAGTTCGTGCTACTTTATTAAACGATTACAACTTAGAAATCGGTGCAGGTCTCGGTGCATATGCGGGCAAAGTGTGGCGTATTGGTTTGATGGGTCATTCTTCAAGAAGGGAAAATATTGCATTATGTCTAGCGGCGCTTAGAGAAGCTTTAAGTAAGTAGGTAAAATCTAAAAAAAAAGACTTAAACTAATTACCTTTATCCATTTAAACAATGGGTAAATTTACTATTTTTTTAATCTTTTTTCCTTAATTTTCCTCATAATTTCAGTATTTTCAAAAAAATTTCTTTTTTAATTGAGTATTTATTGGCAATATTGGTCTTGTATTGTGCTTTTTGATAAGTTTGGTTTGATTCACAAGCGGATAAGGATAACCATCTTCATAACTATTTAATTTTTGCCAATAATTCTGCTTCTGTTTCCACATTATCTGGGTCAGATAAGCAACAATCGACTGGACAAACCTCAACGCATTGTGGCTCGTCAAAATGCCCAACACATTCGGTGCATTTGTCAGGGTCAATTTCATAAATTTCATCGCCCATGTAAATTGCTTCGTTTGGGCATTCTGGCTCGCAAACATCGCAGTTAATACATTCGTCGGTGATTAATAACGACATACTTTATCCTAATTATTTTGATTGGTGTATATTTTAACCATATCTTAGGTAACATACTAATTTTATTTATAGGGGTAATTTATGCACATTCTAATCTTATTTTTTACTTTGTTTATATCCATTCAATCTTACGCACAATTAAGCGATGGTCTGTATGCAAAAATGCGCACCAACCAAGGTGCTGTCTTTATTCAGCTTGCTTATGAAAAAGCGCCTCTAACGGTGATTAATTTTGTGGGCTTGGCAGAAGGCACAAAACGCTCAAACATCCAAACTGGTAAGCCGTTTTATAACGGGCTTACCTTTCATCGGGTGATTAACAATTTTATGATTCAAGGTGGCGACCCTAAAGGCAATGGCACGGGCAATCCAGGCTATAAATTTGCTGATGAATTTAGCGATTTAAAGCATAACAAAGGGGGTATTTTGTCGATGGCAAACTCGGGGCCAAATACCAATGGCTCACAATTCTTCATCACTCATAATGCCACGCCTTGGCTGGATGGTAAACACACTGTCTTTGGTCATGTGGTAAAAGGCATGAGCGTGGTTAATCGCATCAAAAAAGGGGATTTTATTCGTAAGTTGGAGATTATTCGTATTGGTGAAAAAGCTAAAAACTTTCAAACTGATGAGGCGGCGTTCCAAACATACAGTCAAAAACATAAAACTGTTAAATAATTTATGTTTTTAGAGTTTATCAATTTTTTCACCCAGTTTGATACAGGTTTTAATGTTTTGCAATACTTGACACTTCGTGCTATTTTGGCGATGTTAACATCTTTGTTTATCACGCTCGCTTTAGGTCGTTTTTTCATTAACAAATTACAACAATTACAAATCGCCCAAATCATTAGAGAGGATGGTCCGCAGTCGCATTTGTCTAAAGCAGGCACGCCAACTATGGGTGGCATCTTGATTTTATTTGCCTTTATTAGTAGTGTGCTGGTGTGGGGTAATTGGTACAGTGTTTATCTTTGGGTTGTGGTGGTTACTGGGCTGATTTTTGGCGCAATTGGCTTTGCTGATGACTATTTGAAAATCACTAAAAAATCCTCTAATGGACTCAGTGCCGGACAAAAATACTTAGCACAATCCTTAAGTGCGATTGCCATTGCTGTTTGGTTGGTTAACAACCCACAACCCATTCCTACGGATCTTTTAATCCCTTTTTTCAAGGATTGGACATTGCCATTAGGGGCAATAGGATTGGCTGTTTTCTCTTATTTTGTTATTGTTGGCAGTTCTAATGCAGTCAATCTAACCGATGGGCTGGATGGCTTAGCAATTATGCCCGTTATCCTAATCCTAGGTGCACTGGCAATTTTTTCTTATATTAGTGGCAATTATAATTTTGCCCAATATCTACATATGCCGTTTATGCCAGCTACCAGCGAAATGCTCGTTGTTTGTGCTGCATTGATTGGTGCTGGTTTAGGTTTTTTGTGGTTCAACACTTATCCTGCTGAGGTTTTTATGGGCGATGTCGGTTCATTAGCCTTGGGGGCAATTTTGGCAGTTATTGCCATTATTATTCGTCAAGAGATTTTATTGTTTATTATGGGCGGTATCTTTGTTGCTGAAACGCTTTCCGTGATTATTCAAGTCGCTTGGTATAAGCGCACCAAGACTCGTATTTTCTTAATGGCACCTCTACACCACCACTTTGAAAAACAAGGCATTTCAGAGCCAAAAATTATTGTGCGTTTTTGGATAGTTACTTTAATTTTAGTATTAGTTGCCTTAGCCTCCATTAAGATTCGATGAATCAATTAAGTAAATGGGATGAGCGTTATTTAAGCCTCGCTAAGGAGGTTTCCACTTGGTCAAAAGACCCCTCAACTCAAGTCGGTGCCATTACTGTTGGCAGCAAAAAAGAGGTGCTTTCTCAAGGGTTTAATGGCTTTCCCAGAAATATTGATGACACTGATGAGCGTTATAACGACAGAGCAACCAAATACAAACTTGTGGTACATGCAGAAATGAACGCCATCTACAATGCCACTTATTCTGGCACTTCACTTGATGGAGCGACCTTGTATGTTTACGGCTTGCCAATTTGTTCAGAATGCGCCAAGGGCATCATCCAAGTAGGAATTAAAAAAGTGGTAATAAAAAAATCCAAAGAACTTGATAATTGGAATGACAGCGTCAAACTCTCACAAACAATATTTGATGAAGCTGGCATTGAACTTATTATAAAAGACTTTTGTCCCGAACCCGGCTCGGGACAAAAAAAATAGATTGTGAGTGAAATAGCCAAACGCCGCACTTTTGCGATTATCTCTCACCCTGATGCGGGCAAAACTACCGTTACCGAAAAACTATTGCTATACGCAGGTGTGATTAAAACAGCGGGTAGTGTGAAAGCCAGAAAAGCCAGTACTCACGCTACTTCGGACTGGATGGAAATGGAGAAAGAAAGAGGTATTTCTATTACCTCGTCCATTATGCAATTTGAGTATGATAATCATGTGATTAATTTATTAGACACACCGGGGCATGAGGATTTTTCTGAAGATACTTATCGCACATTAACAGCGGTGGATTCTGCTTTAATGGTGATTGATGTCGCCAAAGGTGTGGAAATGCGCACTATTAAACTCATGGAGGTGTGTCGTTTGCGTGACACGCCAATTCTCACTTTTATTAACAAATTAGACCGAGAAGGCAAAGAGCCAATTGAGCTGTTAGATGAAGTTGAAACCGTGCTCAATATCGAATGTGCGCCAATCACTTGGCCGATTGGTATGGGAAAACGCTTTAAAGGCGTTGTTCACTTACTTGAAGATAAAGTTTATTTATACGAAACGGGGAAAAATTCTGAGATTGGTGAAAACATAATTATCCACGGGGTCAATAATCCAGAACTTGATGCAATATTGGGCTCAGAAGTGGTCTCTGAAATGCGTGATGAAGTTGAGCTGATTCGTGAAACCACCACACCATTTAGTTTAGACGAATTTTTAGCAGGCAAACAAACCCCTGTATTTTTTGGCTCAGCGATTTCAAACTTTGGTATTCAAAACCTACTTGATGGCTTTATTCAATACGCACCCATGCCAAAAAATCGTGAATCGAATATACGCAAAGTCAAACCTGAGGAGGAAAAACTCACTGGTTTTATCTTCAAAATTCAAGCCAATATGGACCCAAAACACCATGACCGACTCGCTTTTATGCGTATCGTTAGTGGACAATACAAAAAAGGTATGAAAGCCCTGCAAGTGTCCACGGGAAAACAAATCAAAATCGCCAATGCAGTTACCTTTATGTCACGCGAACGCGCCAGCACAGAAGTGGCCTATGCTGGCGATGTGATTGGCATTCATAATCATGGTGGTATTAGCATTGGCGACACCTTTACCCAAGGCGAAAAACTCATCTTCCAAGGTATTCCAAATTTTGCCCCAGAATTATTTCGTCGTGCTGTTTTAAAAGACCCACTCAAAGCTAAGGCTTTGCAAAAAGGTCTAAATCAGCTTTCAGAGGAAGGGGCAACGCAAGTATTTCGCCCGATTATCAACTCATCGCAAATTTTAGGTGCAGTCGGTATTTTACAATTTGATGTGGTGGCACACCGCTTGAAATACGAATACGGAGTTGATTGCCAATTTGAGACCATCAACATTGCCACAGCACGCTGGGTAACAGGCAGCGACAAAGACATTGAACAGCTTAAAATCAAAGCAGGCAACAATGTAGCTATTGACTCTGCTGGTGTTCTTACTTACTTAGCGCCGTCTATGGTTAATTTACAACTCACCGAAGAGCGTCACCCTAATCTCATATTCTCTGCTACCCGTGAACATTAATATCAACATTAATGAAACTATCTTGACTGATTTTCGTATAATTATATGATTGAATTTTAGGAAGGTCTTATGTTATTAGAAATTGTATTCGCTGCAGGTTGTTTTTGGGGCGTGGAAAAGAATTTTGAACAAATATCGGGTGTAGTTGATGTGGCTTCTGGCTATGCGGGCGGTAATTACGATAATCCAACTTATCGCCAAGTAATAGCAAATAAAGACAATAACAATGCGTTTGACTTTCTAAGCTTACTCAAGAAAATCAACTGGAGTAATGAGGATGAGGATGAAACACCTGAGAAGTCTACAAACATCATCAATCACACTGAAGTCGTCAAAGTTACTTATGACACGAAACTGGTTTCCACCGAATTTTTGATTAAGAATTTTTGGGAACTGCACAATCCTACGCAAATTGACGGACAGGGTAATGACAAGGGTAATAATTACCGTTCAGCAATTTATTGGACGACAGATGAGCAAAGGAAAATTGCATTCAAAACCAAAGACGAGTACCAAAAATTATTAACTAAAAAAGGTTTTGGAAATATTGTTACTGAACTAAAGTCTTTGGATAAATTTTGGCAAGCAGAAGATTATCATCAAGACTATCTAGCAAATAATCCAAATGGCTACTGCCCTAATCACAAAACAGGGGTAAAATTTGCCGACAAAGGTATGATTAAAGAACAACTCAGTGGCACCTACAATAAACACCTGAAAGACCTGATTTTAGAGCCTTTAAAAGGCAAAGAAATTGTAGTGATTGAAACCGATGCATATTGCCCCTACTGCGTGGCATTCAAGAAAAAAGTATTGAATAATTACCAAGGCAGTATTCCTGTTAGAAGTGTATTTGCACAAAATCTTAAGGGCTATACAATCAAAACCCCGACCTTTGCCACGCCCACCATTTTATTCATTGAAGATGGTGTAGAACAAGCAGGTTTTCAAGGTTATTTGTCGCCTAAAGAATTTTACAAAGCCCTTGGGAAATTCAAACTTGGCAGCTCTAAAGCCTTTGATATTGCCTTTAACGAAGGTACTGAAGGTCGATTTTGTAAACAATATGATATTTTCAAAAATACACCTGATGGTGTATTTGTAGATAAGCTCTCAGGTGTGCCACTATTTGATACCGATGACCGCTTCAATTCCAAAAGTGGCTGGCTGAGTTTTACCAAGGCCATTGATGACACTACCATAGAAAAACCCGATAATCGATTTGGCATGAGCCGTGTTGAAATCCTCTCAAAAAGCACAGGCATCCACTTAGGGCATGTATTTGAAGACGGTCCAAATAATACTCGTCGCTTTTGTATTAACGCTAATGTATTAGAATTTGTTGCTGATAAAAAATCTTAAGCCACCCACATCTTTTTATGAAAAAACAGACTTAATTACTAGGTTTTTGATAATAATACTGCACCTGTCCCAATCATCACGCTGCCCGCTATTTTATTTTGAGCACTTTCATTTTTCAAAAGTCGTCTAGCCCGTGAGCATAAAACAGCATGACAGAACCACAGAAACAACAAGTGCAACTATTGCTACATCGAGACTTGAAAGAAATTTAAGATCAACGAAGACTGGTAAAAAACTAAGATAGAAAAGAATAACTTTAGGATTGCCTAGAGTGACAAACAATCCACTCTAAAAACTGTGTTTTTTCGATTGCGGTTTTAATTCTGTAATAGTATTTTTAGACAATCTTGAATACCGCAACAGCAAAAGCAGCGCCTGATATTACAATATAGTTTCTCTTTTATACTTCATTTTGTGTTTCGTCACCCTCAGGGGTTTCATTGTCGCCTTCAGTTTCGGCAATCTTAGCAAGAGAGACCAGTTTTTCGCCTTTGGCGATTTTGATAAGGGTAACGCCTTGAGTGTTACGGCCGATGATAGAAACATCGGCTGCTCTTGCTCTAACAAGGGTGGCTTTATTGGAGATGAGCATCATTTCATCATCATCTGTTACTTGAATAGCACCGACAACTTTGCCGTTTCTATCGCTGGTTTTGATGGAGATAACACCTAAGCCGCCTCGTGCTTGAGAGCGGTATTCATCAAGTGCGGTGCGTTTACCAAAGCCTTTTTCAGTGGCAGTTAGGATTGAATCTTCACCATCTGTAATAATGGCTGAGACGATTTTATCGTCTTTTAACTTCATGCCACGCACGCCGATAGCCGTTCTACCTACGGTGCGTACATCAGATTCTTTAAAACGAATGGATTTACCGTTGGCCGAGAACAGCATAATATCTTGCTCGCCTGAGGTAATATCAACACCAACGAGTTTATCCCCATCTCTAAGGTCAATAGCGATAATGCCGCCTTTTCTTGGGCGGGCAAAATTAGTCAATGATGTTTTCTTACAAGTACCGTTGCTGGTTACCATAAACACAAATTGCTCATCGCTAAACTCAGCCACTGGCAAGATGGCGTTAATTGATTCTTCTTTGTCAAGTGGCAATAAATTAATAATTGGCTTACCTCGTGCGGTGCGTGATGCCATTGGCAACTCGTAAACCTTGAGCCAATGCACCTTACCTGTGGATGAAAAACACAACACAGTATCATGTGAATTGGCAACGAATAACTGGTCTACAAAGTCTTCATCTTTCATCTTAGTAGCGGCTTTACCCCTTCCACCACGGCGTTGTGCTTGATAATCACTGAGTGATTGTGCCTTAATGTAGCCACCGTGTGACAAAGTTACTACTCGCTCCTCTTGGGCAATAAGGTCCTCTAGCGTTAAATCAATTTTATTATCAATAATATTGGTCATTCTGTCATTGGAAAAGTTCTCACGAATTTCCATTAACTCATCACGAATCACTTGCATCAATTTTTCAGGATTTTGCAAAATATCTAATAAATATTTAATCTGTTCTAACAGTTCATTAAATTCATCAAAAATCTTATCTTTTTCTAAACCCGTTAAACGATGAAGTTTTAAATCAAGAATGGCTTGCGCTTGCTTTTGTGAAAGTTGGTAATCGCCACTGACTTGTAAACCGAGCTCAGGTGGCAATTCTTCTGGCTTAAATAATGACATGTCACGATCGCCAATCAAATCTTTAATCACACTGCCTTGCCAAGTTTGGGCAATTAATTGTGCTTTTGCCTCGGTTGGATTTGCAGCGGCTTTAATCATATTGATAATTTCATCAATATTACTGAGCGCAACTGCTAAACCTTCTAAGATATGTGCACGGTTTCTCGCCTTGTTTAGCTCAAAAATTGAGCGGCGAGTAACCACATCACGCCTATGAGCAATAAAGGCATCTAGCACGCCTCTTAGCGTCATCAGTTTTGGCATTCCCTTGTCAATTGCCACCATATTGATGCCAAAAACAGTTTGCATTTCAGTTAGTTTATACAGGTTATTCAGCATCACTTCTGGCACTTCGCCACGACGAAGTTCAATCACCATACGCATACCGTCTTTATCAGATTCATCCCTCAATCCAGTAATGCCGTCAACTTTTTTGTCCTTAACCAATTCAGCAATCTTACCAATTAGTCTAGCTTTGTTGACTTGATAAGGCAATTCCGTTACCACAATACTTTGCTTGTCTTCGCCTTCAACATGAGAAACAGAACGCAGGTAAATTTTGCCTTTGCCTGTTTCGTAAGCTTGACGAATACCGCTAGCACCATTAATAATGCCAGCAGTTGGAAAATCAGGCCCAGGTATCACTTTTAATAATTCGTCAATGGTTATTAGCTCGTTATCAATCACTTGTAAACAAGCGTTAATCACTTCTCTTAAATTATGCGGTGGGATATTGGTCGCCATACCCACTGCAATGCCTGAGGAGCCATTAACCAAAAGATTAGGCACACGGGTCGGTAGCACACTTGGCTCAGATTCAGAGCCATCATAGTTGTCAATAAAATCAACAGTTTTCTTGTCTAAATCACGCAATAATTCATGCGATAATTTTGCCATACGGATTTCTGTATAACGCATGGCCGCTGCCTTATCACCATCAACCGAGCCGAAGTTACCCTGACCATCGATTAAAATATTACGCATTGAAAATGACTGCGCCATACGCACAATCGTGTCATACACCGCTGTATCGCCGTGCGGATGGTATTTACCAATCACATCACCGACGATACGGGCTGATTTTTTATAAGATTTGTTGTAGTCATTCCCCAGCACATCCATGGCGTAAAGCACCCGACGATGCACGGGTTTTAGTCCGTCTCGCACATCAGGCAAAGCACGCCCAACAATGACACTCATAGCGTATTCCAAATAGGAATCTCGCATTTCATCTTCAATGGTAACTACAGGGAAATTAGGCGTGAATTCTTCAGGATTATCAGTGTTTTCAGACATACAAAAAAGGCTTGGTTGAATTGGCTTTTATTGTACCCTAAAAGAGCCAAACTTACAATTAAAATATGTTAATTTTTTAATAAGAAAAACCATTAAAAATCAATTATTTATGAGTTTCTTTGACAAACAGATTGTGCCAGTGTTTTAAGCAGATTTTCAGTATCATTCCAACCAATACAACCATCGGTAATACTAACACCATATTCGAGTGATTTTAACACCGCAACCGACTGTTTTCCTTCGTTAAGATGCGACTCAATCATTACGCCAAAAATGTGCTTAGAACCTGCACTAATTTGCTTGGCAACATCTGCCCCAACTTTGATTTGATTTTTAAATTTTTTCTCGCTATTGGCATGAGAAAAATCAATCATTAATCGCTCAGGTAATTTCGCACTAGAAAGTTGGGCAATGGTTTTTTGAACGCTAGTGCTATCGTAATTAGTCTTACCACTGCCACCACGCAAAATAATATGGCAATTGGGATTGCCCGAAGTTGTGTATCGATTAATCATACCTTTTTTATTAATCGACCAAAACATATGGGGGTTACCAGCAGAGATAACCGCATCAATTGCTACTTGAGCACCACCATCTGTGCCATTTTTAAAACCAACAGGACAAGACAAACCTGATGCCAATTCACGGTGTGTTTGGCTTTCAGTGGTGCGGGCACCAATGGCACCCCATGAAATTAAATCAGAAATATATTGCGGAGTAATAAGATCTAAATACTCAGTTGCCGTAGGCAAGCGCAATTTGGCTAAATCCAGTAATAATTTACGCGCTACACCAAAGCCTTTTTCCATATTACAACTGTCGTCCAAATCGGGATCGTAAATCAAGCCTTTCCAACCAATAGTGGTGCGTGGCTTTTCAAAATACACCCGCATAATGATAAATAAATCGTCTTTTAATTCATCTCTTAATTTGGCTAATTTTTCAGCGTATTCTATTGCCGCTTTGGGGTCATGGATAGAGCAAGGTCCAACCACAACAAGCAGACGCTTGTCTTTACCTTTAACGATATTGGCAATAGTTTGCCGTGCCTCAACAATAAAATCAGACTCAGGTTTTTTTACCTCGTGGCGTTTGATATACACTATCGGCGGGGTAATTGACTCCGCCTTAGTAATGCGAATATTGCTAATTTTTTGTAGTATCTTTTTTAGCATTTATTATTTTCAATCAGTGCGTAAGCCGAATGGTTGTGAATCGATTCAAAATTCTCTGACTCTAGGCGATAATAATCAATATTATCATTAGCGTTCAAACCAACCGCAATATCACGCACCAAATCCTCAACAAAAGCAGGGTTGTCGTATGCCCTCTCGGTAACGACTTTTTCATCATCTCGTTTTAATATAGCATACAACTCGCACGATGCTTTTTGCTCCGCTAAGTCGATTAAATCCTCTAAATACAAGGTCTTTCCTTCGGCAATTCTAGCCTTAATAGTAATGTGCGAGCGTTGATTGTGTGCGCCGTATTTAGAAATACTTTTTGAGCACGGGCAAAGACTGGTTACTGGCACCACTACTTTCATCATCACTTCCGACTTGTCTTGATTCAAAATACCATACAAAGTAACCTGATAATCCATCAATGATTCCACCCCTGAAGAAGGGGCTTTTTTCTTTCTAAAGAAGGGAAAATCTAGCGCAATGTATGCTGTTTCTGAGTTTAATTTTTCGCACACCTTGGTAATAATTTTGCCAAAATTGCCACTGTTAAATTCACAAGGGCCTTCATTTAAAATCTCAATAAAACGCGACATATGTGTACCTTTTACACATTCTGGCAAAGTTACCGTCATGGTAAAGTTGCCAATCGTTGCGTTTTTGTTGCCATCACGGTCAATAAAAGTAATCGGGTGTAGAATGTCTTTAATTCCCACTTTATCAATCACAATCTGTCGTATGTCTGTGTTATTTTGTGTATCAGGTAGATTAGTTGCACTCATGGTTTTGGCTCCGAATAGGTGACAGATGCTCTAAGGGTTTCCCAAATAATAACTTCACAAACACGAACGGCTTGATTGTTGATTAATACCCCTGCTTCTTCATAAAAATACTTAGCAATGTTTTCAGCCGTTGGGTTTAACTTGTCAAAAGGTTTAATTTCATTCAAATATTGATGATCTAGTCTTTTGACCACAGCTTTGGTTTGCTTTTTAATTTCCCGAAAATCAATCGCAATACCTGTGTCATCAAGTACTTCAGACTCAACCGACACTTCGACTTGCCAATTATGGCCATGCAGACGCGCACAATTACCAGGGTAATTTCGCAGAGAATGTGCTGAAGCAAAGTCAGTAACAATTTTTAAGACGAACATCTAATTAGCCTTTAATTCGGAAAAATTGGAAAGAGACTATTATACCAACCTCTAGGAATTAATTACACTTTGAATCAATAGATTTAAAATTGCTGTTGATAAGAGGCGCTAATTTTTTGAATATTATGCTTGTAAGATGCAGGCAAAGAATAAGACGAAGAAAAAGGCGGATAATAGTCCATTTTACTATGCTTGTCTTGATAGTTTTCATAGCTAAATAATAAAGATAATATACTATCTTTGTCTATTGATTTAGCCAGTATTGCGCTAACTCCATATCCCTTAATAAAACTATTCTGAACGGTATAAAAATTCCTACGCAAGTGCTCATCAACACTTTTAACATATCCAAAAACAACGCTAGGCTTAATATTAAAACTAACCCTATTTGATAATGGATATTGATAACTCACGCCTAGGTTGAGTTGGTAAAAATTCTGTTTATACCTTAATGTATCTCCAATAAGATTAGACAATTTATTTTCAACAAAATCTTGCTGTTTTGTATCAGACCATACTAAATCTAATTCACGATATTGGATATTGGCAAAAACAGCGCTACGATTAGTAACATCTTTAGCGACCTCTAATCCAACACTAAAAAAATCTTCAACATCACTGTTGGAACTTGAAAAAACAGTCAGTTGATTGCTCTTCCAATCATAATCCTTGCCAGTGGTGCGTAAATTTTTTACAACCTTAGACGCTTTAAAAGTGTAGCGAATACCTTGATGCACTTTATCAAAACCAATGCCTGCCGCTTGAAGTTTAAACGGAAAATCAAGTTTAGATTTTAAATCTCCTGCTTTAACAACATAGGAAGATTCTCCTTTGTGTTGCTCAACAAAAACAAAACCTTGTGCGAACGCTAAAGATGGGCAAAAAATTAGGGAAATAAATCCTAAAACAATTGTTGGTAAAATCAATTACAAATCTATCACTTTTGAAAAAGTACCGTCAATATACAATTTAACAACATTGCTCTCTACTCTGATTTCTATAACTTTGTCGTCTTTAGTTATATATTTCGCAATACCGCCATCAATCACTTTTCCATCATTATTTGAAAATACAAAAGGGGTGGTACTCATATCATAGCCAATGTTATAAATAACATAAGCTTCTAAATTCTCACCAATATAAAGTTGCCCCTTTGTTTGGTAAATTTGAATATCGTGATTGTTCAAAAATTTTGTATAAAACTCGCAGTTCTTGCATCCATATTTTTTGCTATTTTCAACACCTATTGCTGACATTGTTACTTTTACATTCTTGTTGTTATTACCAGGTTCAGAATACTCAACAACCATAGAGCTACCAATTTGCATGGTGCTATACTTAACACTGTTTTTTGTCGTGCTCAAAGTACTTGTTATCGTAAAAGAGAATTTTTTCAACTTATTGTTATTAAGAACAATTGTACCAGACATTGAACCGTTCATTGTATCAAGGGTATCGTTATTTTTGCAATCGTGAAAAGTCAAAGTATACGCACCAGTATCGGTATTAACACTGCTCAAAGTAGTGCCTTTTATGTCACAATCTTTGTCAATGTCTTTAATCGTATTAAGCGCATTAGACTGTGGTAAATTTTTAATACTCTCAGATAATATATTGCTTATATTATGAGCAATAAGTGATGAATTAGCACCTGAAGAATCACCTACATTATTTAAGCCATAACTTGGACTTTTACTCACACTACTTTTAGCAACTTTCTCACCACTACCCTCATTAGCTTCTGCTAATGTGGCATTATCAGGAAAGTTAACACCCGATGAAGCGCCACCGCCACCGCCACATCCAGTTAATGCAACACTTGCTAATAACAACACACTTAAACTTAACTTTTTCATCACCCCACTCCCTTCATTTGTAAAATCAATAAAGTATGCCATCGTTCCTCTTGAGATTAATAAATTTAAACCTCAGTAGGTGTGTTATCTGTAACTTCTTTTGCTTTGGTTGGTTTGCTGACCGCTTCGATTTTCGATAGATTTTGGTAGCCTTTTGGTAATAGATTGCCTCGTCTTGCACGCTTGCCCATATAGTTGGCTAAATCTTGGAACTTAATGGTTAGATGGCGTTTTCCTGCGGTTACTTTAAGACCTTGTGTGTCAAGTAAAACACAAATATCAACAACAAATTCTTCGCCAGATTTCATTTCTTTTGCTGGGATTTGAATCAATTTATTACCCTTGCCTTTTGACAAAATCGGCAATTCAGACACGGGGAATATTAACAATCTACCACGATTGGTGGTAACGGCAATAAATTGTTTTTCTAAATCATCAACTTTAACCACGCTCATTACTTTGGCATTTCCTGACAATGAAAGCGAAGCCTTGCCTGCCTTTTTCTTCGATAATAAATCACCGATGGTGGCAATAAAACCATAGCCTGCATTGGAAGCAAGCAGGATGTTTTGCGTATCATCGCCCATAATTACATCGACAAATTTTGCCTCTGCTGGCGGCGTAAGTTTCCCTGTTAGTGGCTCGCCCTGCCCTCTGGCACTTGGCAGAGAGTTAGCCGTTAATGCGTAAGAGCGTCCCGTAGAATCTAAAAATATTGCGCTCTTATTACTGCGACCTTTGGCGCTGGTTAAAAAAGTATCGCCAGATTTGTAATTCAAAGTGCCTGGGTCAATGTCATGCCCTTTGGCACTACGCACCCAACCTTTATCGCTTAACACCACGGTAATATTTTCAGCAGGCATCAAATCATCTTCATTAAAGGCTTGTGATTGTATTGTGCTTGGTTTTAGGCTTGAACGCCTCTCATCGCCAAACTCTGCAATGATAGCTATAAGTTCTTTTTTGATATAATTTTTTAGACGCATATCGCTTGACAGCAAAAGTTCTAGTTTTTCCTTCTCTTCTGCCAATTCTTGTTGCTCGCCTTGGATTTTCATCTCTTCTAGTTTGGCAAGATGGCGGAGTTTTAGCTCTAAAATCGCCTCTGCCTGCACCTCACTAAGCTTAAAACGCGCAATTAATACTGGCTTAGGTTTGTCGTTTTCTCGAATAATGGCAATCACTTCATCAATATTCAAAAAAGCGACCAGCAAGCCTTCTAAAATATGCAACCTTGCTAAAATTTTATCCAAACGATAATTTAGACGGTTGGTAACTACTTGTGTACGATAAGTGAGCCACTCTTTGAGCATTGGAATGAGTGGTTTAACCTGTGGTTTGCCATCTAGACCAATCACATTCATATTCACACGGTAATTTTTTTCTAAATCGGTGGTGGCAAATAAATGCAGCATCAACGCATCAGCATCCACACGATTTGACCTTGGGACAATGACAATACGGGTTGGGTTTTCATGGTCAGATTCATCACGAATATCTTCCACCAGTGGCAGTTTTTTCTTGCGCATTTGGTCGGCAATTTGCATGATGACTTTAGAGCCAGAAGTCTGAAAGGGCAGTGTTTCGATTACAATGTCGCCCTTTTCTTTTGTATAGGTGGCACGCATTTTCACCGAGCCATGCCCCGTTTCGTAAATTTGTTTAATATCTGCTGGAGAAGAAACAATATCGGCGTGCGTGGGGTAATCAGGTGCTGGCAAAATCTGCATAATTTCGTCTAAATCGGTGGACGGCTTGTCCAACAATTGAATACAAGCAGAAACCACTTCGTTCAAATTATGTGGCGGCACATCAGTCGCCATACCAACGGCAATACCCGAAGTGCCATTCAGTAAAAGATTTGGCACTTGTGCTGGCAGATTTTTAGGCTCTTGCAATGAACCATCAAAATTATCCGTCCAATTCACCGTACCTTGATTGATTTCTGCCAGTAATAAATCCGCATAACGAGAAAGCTTACTCTCGGTATAACGCATCGCTGCAAAAGATTTTGGGTCATCAGGTGCGCCCCAATTCCCCTGTCCATCAATAAAAGGATAGCGATAAGAAAATGGCTGCGCCATCAATACCATCGCCTCGTAACAAGCGCTGTCGCCATGTGGATGGAATTTACCCAACACATCGCCCACCGTTCGGGCAGATTTTTTGAACTTTGCGCTAGATTTAAGCCCCAACTCGCTCATCGCATAAACAATACGCCGCTGAACAGGCTTAAGCCCATCACCCACAAAAGGCAATGCACGGTCAAGAATGACATACATTGAGTAATCAAGATAAGCGCGCTCACTAAATTCAGCAACGCTTTGCTGTTCAAGGCCGATTTGGCTCATTTTCCCCCTAAAAAGGATGTGAAGTTTTGACTATTTTAATGCAACTGTCTTGCAAAAATTCACGAATTACTCAAAGTCTTCGGTAGTAATACACGAACAAAACAAATTTCTATCGCCATACACATTGTCAATGCGTTTAACCGGCGGGAAATATTTGTTTTGTTTTAAAGATTCGACAGGATAAAGTGCCACAGTACGGGAATAAGGATACGCCCAGTCGCCTGCCATCTCAATCGCTGTGTGAGGGGCGTTTTTGAGGGGATTGTTGTCTTTATCCCATTCGCCAGAGATGATTTTTTGAATTTCATCATAAATATTGAGCATTGCGGCAATAAATCTATCAATCTCTCGTTTTGACTCACTCTCAGTTGGCTCAATCATCAGCGTGCCTGCGACTGGAAAACTCATGGTTGGCGAATGAAAGCCATAATCCATTAATCGCTTGGCAATATCTTCCTCAGAAATACCGCTTTTCTCTTTCAAGGGGCGAATATCAATAATACATTCGTGTGCCACCAAACCCTGATTGCCACGATAAAGAATAGGAAAATAGTCTTTGAGTTCATCGGCAATATAGTTGGCACTGAGAATGGCAATCTCTGTTGAGCGTTGCATACCTTGTTTGCCCAATAATTTAATATACGACCATGAAATCGGCAAAATTGAGGCAGAGCCATACATCGCTGCGGACACAGCATTTGAGTGTTTTTCCAGTGGATTGCCAGGTAAAAATTCTGCCAAATGTGCCTTAACGCCGATGGGACCCATACCTGGACCACCACCACCATGCGGAATGGCAAAAGTTTTGTGTAAATTAATATGCGATACATCTGCACCAAATTCTCCCATACGAGTAATGCCAATCATAGCGTTTAGGTTAGCACCGTCAAGATAAACTTGTCCGCCTTGAGTGTGAATAATCTCACAAACTTGCTTAATTTCAACTTCAAACACGCCGTGAGTTGATGGATATGTCACCATAATGGCTGAGAGATTATCGGCGTGCTTCTTCGCTTTTTCTTGTAAATCATTGATATCAATATTGCCTGATTCATCACATTTTACAATCACCACTTTCATACCTGTCATCACTGCACTGGCTGGGTTTGTGCCATGCGCTGATTGAGGAATTAAGCAAATATTACGATGCGAATCGCCACGAGAATCGTGATAAGCATGAATAGCAAGTAGCCCTGCAAATTCACCTTGCGAGCCAGCATTTGGCTGTAATGACACCGCATCATAGCCTGTAACCTCGGCTAAAGCGTGCTCTAAATCTTTAAACAATTGCTGATAGCCTTTGCTCTGATGCTCTGGCGCATAAGGATGCAATGATGAAAAACCAGGCAAACTAATCGGATACATTTGCACCGCAGCATTGAGCTTCATGGTACAAGAGCCCAGCGCAATCATTGAATGATTAAGGGCAATATCTTTATTCTCCAAGCGTTTCAAATAACGCATCATCTCAGTTTCACTGTGATAATTGCTAAACACCGAATGCGTTAAATATTTAGATTTTCGATGTATATTTATAGCAAGAACGCTTTCGCTATTGCTTATTAAATCTGTAATTGAAAAGATGTTCAATACTGCCAACAAATCCGCATCGCTGGTTGTTTCATCCACGGAAATACTGAGTTGATTATCATTCAGTAGGCGTAAATTAACACCTCTATCCTGTGCAATATTGAACAACGCCTGCGCTTCATTCGTGTTAATAGTAATGGTGTCAAAAAACTGATTACTCGTCAGCTCAAAACCTGCATTGGTCAAACTATTAGCCAGTGCTGTGGCTTTTAAATGTACCTTGGTTGCAATTTTTTTAATCCCCTTTGCGCCATGATAAACGCCATAAGCCGCTGCCAACACTGCTAATAAAACTTGCGCAGTGCAAATATTACTGGTAGCCTTATCTCGGCGAATATGTTGCTCACGCGTTTGCAGGGACATACGCATGGCAGGGTTACCCTGTACATCCTGAGATACACCAATAATACGCCCTGGTATCATGCGCTTAAATTCGTCTTTTGTTGCTAAAAAAGCCGCATGAGGACCGCCAAAACCCATAGGCACGCCAAAACGCTGAGAATTACCCACCACAATATCTGCACCCATTTCAGCTGGCGTTTTAATGAGTGCCAATGCCAAAATATCACAGGCAACAATGCTAAGTACACTTTGTGCTTTGGCTTTGTCAATATCGCCAGTCAAATCACGCACTTCGCCATTTGTACCCGGATATTGCAGTAAAACAGCAAAACAATCTGAAAAATCATTGTTTTGTACATCTTCCACTACCAGCTCAATGTCAAGCGGCTTGGCACGCGTTTGTAAAATGGTAATTGTCTGCGGATGGGCGTTACTGTCAATTAAAAATTTGTTAGACTTATTTTTACGATTGGCTCGTTTTGCCATCATCATTGCTTCGGCGGCGGCAGTCGGTTCGTCCAACAACGAAGCATTGGAAATATCCATACCCGTTAAATCCACAATCATTTGCTGAAAATTAAGCAACATCTCCAAACGACCCTGAGAAATTTCAGCTTGATAAGGTGTATAAGCTGTATACCAACCTGGATTTTCTAAAATATTGCGCTGAATAACACTTGGCATAACAGTGCCGTGATAACCCTGCCCAATAAAGTTGATTGCAAGCGTATTTTTAGCAGCAAGTTTAGTGGCTAGCGCTAGCGTGTCTCGCTCGCTCATGCCTGTATCAATATCCATTCGATTGCCAAATAAAATACTATTAGGCACTGTTTTAGAGACCATCGCATCAATTGATTTTTGCCCAATTGCGCTTAACATTGAAGTAATATCTGCTTCGCTTGGACCGATATGTCTGTCTAAAAAATCACTCATAATAAGGGGAGTTGTAAAAAATAAAGCGTGAATTTTAACCTTTTTTAGACAAAAAATATCGCCTAAAAGATAAGGGTTTTTAAAGCTTTATTAAGCATAGCCAAAACTATGAAATTGAGGGTTTTAAAAGGTCTAACACAATAAAAGGAAAAAATAAAGCTAAAACTAACCTGGTGGCCAGCTCAAATTTCTACCGCCCAAACAATGCAGGTGAATGTGATAAACTGTCTGACCACCTTGCTCATTACAGTTCATCACCACACGGTAACCATCCTGTGAAAAACCCAAATCTTTGGCAATTTTACTGGCAGTTAAGGTTAGTTTGCCCAGTAAAGCCGCATCATCTACATCGTTTAGAGTGGCAATATGTTTTTTCGGAATAACTAAAAAATGATGCGGTGCTTGTGCTCCAATATCATGAAAAGCCAAAACATCAGCATCTTCATAAATTTTTTCAGCAGGAATATCGCCTGCAATAATTTTACAAAATAAACAATTACTCATTGATATGGCGTATGGTTAATGATGATTAATGTTACCACAATTGTAGTAATGTGTAACAAATTAACGATACTGGCGTAAATACCACCAGCCAAATAAACGCTTAGCAATGTGCAGTAGACGACAATTTGGTAACATTAAACCGCCTGTCATTGTTCGTTGTATATATATACCCTTATTATTTGAGTCAACAATACACATCAGTTCAATTTTAAAAGTGTGGCTTGCTGGCTTTCCATTAAGCGCATCAAGCATATTGTTAGCCGCTGCCTCGGCTTGTAAATCTGCCATATGTGCTTGTTTTGGCATCCATTCTGGCCCTGGAAAACTACCTGAATCGCCTGCCACAAATACCTTATCAGCGCCTTCAACTTGGCAAAATTTATCTGCCTTAAGCAGTCCGCCTTCGCTACGAGCCAATTCAGTATTATCAAACCACTGATTACCAGTCATCCCTGGCATAAACAAAATCAAATCCGCATCAAACTCACCGCCTTCAGTAATGACTTTATTGGCTTCAAATTTTTTCATTTTATTACCAAGATGAGTGGTAATATTGCGCTTTTTCATCTCGTTCAGCAAACCCTTAACTGCCTTTTCGCCCAAACGCGCACCCGGCTTTTGTGCAGGGGTAAAGAAGGTGAGGTTAAATTTATCACGCCGCCCTTCTTGTCGCAGCTGCGTGTCCAAACCAAACAAAAATTCAAACATTGGTCCGCCACGCATCGCACTCGGCTCTTTGGGGTTAGAGGCAAAACCAATGGCAATATTACCACCCTCCATCGCTTTTACTCTGTCTCGTATTGCTTCCACCGCACTTAATCCTTCGCAAGGCGTGATGGCGTTTTCAATGCCTGCTAATTTTTTAATAAATCGTCCGCCTGAGGCAATGATCAAAGCATCGTTATCAACTCTTGTCTTGTTTTCCAAAAGCACCACTCTGCCATCGTTTTCTAAGCCAACAACCTTACCTGCTACATGGTGTACATTTAGTCGCTTAAAAAAATTATCCAATGACACAATAATATCTTTTTTACCAGCTGCACCTGATGGCACCCAAATCAAACTTGGCATATACACCAACTCTGCTTTAGGAGAAATGAGTATAATTTCCACTGTTTTGTCTTTTTTTCTAAGCGTTCTGACTGCCGTTAATCCTGCAAAACCTGACCCAATAATCGTAATTTTTTTCATTCTTTATGATCCTATATTTTCATACTCAAATCTGTTTAATAGTTTTTTTGAATTTATTTGATAATTTACAATCAAACAAATATATAATCTACTCTGATTATTTTTTATAACCATTGAGGGTATTTTATGCTGACAGATGACACACTAGACACTTTATTTACACAAGCAAGAAGCCACAATGGCTGGCTAGAGAAAGACATATCTGAAGCGCAAATTCAGCAAATCTATGCATTGATGAAATTCGCCCCGACAGCGGCTAACACTTGCCCAGCACGACTTACTTTCGTTAAATCAGATGAGGCAAAACAGCGTTTAAAACCTCACCTTGACGAGGGAAATGTAGAAAAAGCAATGAGCGCACCTGTGGTCACAATCATTGCTTATGACGCAGAATTCTATGAAAAACTTCCGTTTTTATTTCCCCATACCGATGCCAAAAGTTGGTACGAGGGCAAACCTGACAAAATTAAATCAGTAGGCGAGATGAACGCAACTTTGCAAGGGGCTTATTTTATGATGGCAGCCCGTGCAGTTGGGCTGGATTGCGGACCGATGGGTGGGTTTAATAATCAAACCTTGGATGCTACATTTTTCCCAGAAGGTAAAACCAAATCTATTTTCTTGTGCGGCATTGGTCATGGTGATCATAGTAAAATTTTTCCAAGATCGCCTCGTTTAAGTTTTGATAAGGCATGTGATATTATTTAACGCCAATTAACCAACTGGTTTGGGAAAAAATATGCACAACCCCAATATAATTAAACCCATGCCAATAATGGCGGGTATGTTTGGCATTTGTTTGTATAAAAATACACCTGCAATGGTAACTAAAACAATGCCAACACCCAACCAAATTGCATAAGTAACGCCTAGTGGTATTATTCAGAAGTGTGTTTTTCTACTTTTTTGGTGTTTTCTCTTGGCGGACAACCATTATGCAATAACCATTTGTCTTCATGTCCGATAACTTTGGCAAAAGTTGGAATTTCACACTCTTCGGCAGTTTTTTCTTTGCTAGCATCTTTTTTGTCTTCACCAAGACCAAATAACGCCATTGCGCTGAAACTTAATGTTAGCATTAATATAATGAATATTTTTTTCATATTTTTTCCTTATTTATTAAAAATCAAGAATGTAACAACATCACCAAATGCCAAGTAAAAAAGCACCAGTATTGACAGGGTAAATATTACCCTTTGCGCCAAATTTAGGCTTTGGATGACTGTGCGTTTTTTGCTCAAATCACACGATTCACCAAGGCAATGCTTTGCACTACCTTGGTGGAATACATTATATACTTTACATCCTATACAAATACCGAATACTGCCTCAAAAAACAATAATCCCAAACACAATGCACAGGTGAGAATGTTGATTGGCCCACGCACATCGTTGAGCACCACCAAATAAAACATGACCAATGCCAAGAAAAATCCAAACGCCCAAGCCCAGCGTTTTTGTGGTGCGCCGACATATTCAGGGGTTTGATTATTCACCATCCAACGCCCTACAACCATTGAGGGTGCATATTTTGGATTGACAAAGATACGAATAAAAAAGTCCAACAAAAAAACCGATACCATTAACTTAGTCGGCTCATTATTGTCAGTTAAAAAACCATTCATAAAGGCGATAAAGGCAAATAAAAATACGATTCCAGCGGCAGCTCGGACTTCTCGTTCGTTAAAAATAAGAATATCATAACCTGCAACTTTTTCACCAAATCCGAACATATTTTATTGTTGATTGAATTATCTCTAATTGTACACAAATGTACAAAAAAAGGCATTTTTTTTAAACTACTTTCCCTGCTGCCCAGCCTGATGACCAAGCCCATTGAAAATTATAACCCCCAAGCCAGCCTGTTACATCAACGGTTTCACCGATAAAATACAAGCCTTTTTGTTGGGTGGATTCCATGGTTTTAGATGACAATTCTTGTGTATTTACACCACCTACACAAACCTCAGCTGTGCGCATACCTTCGGTGCCACTTGGCATTAGCGCCCAGTGGTTAAGCTTACTTCCTAAGGCAATCAAATCGTCTTTTTTGATTTGCTTTAATGCCTTATCTGATAAATTCTTATCCGTTAATGTGTCTGCCAAACGAATGGCTAAGCGCTTTGGAAAATAGATGCTCAAAATAGTTTTTAATTCAGACTTAGGGTGTTTATCACGCATTGTTAACAACCAATCACTTACCTCAAAATCAGGCAATAAATCAATGCTAATTGCGTCGCCTTGTCGCCAATAGGAAGAAATCTGCAACACTGCTGGACCACTAATACCTCGATGTGTAATCAACACACCTTCTCGAAAACTTTGATTATTACAACGCACAAGCGCATCAACTACCAGCCCTGACAAACCCTTAAAATAGCGCTCAATATCTTTCTGTGAAAAGGTTAAAGGCACTAAAGCGGGTTTAAAGGGAATGGATTTAATGCCAAATTGTTTGGCAATTTGCAAACCAAAATCAGTCGCACCCATTTTGGGGATTGATGCCCCACCCGTTGCAATCACCAATGAATCTGCTTGAAAATCCCCTTGATTGCTAATAAGCCTGTAACCCTCTTGAAAATCAATCTTTTCAACACTGGTATTAAGCCGAATATCTACTTGCTGGCACTCCTCTAACAGCATATTTAATACTGCACTTGATTTTTCATCACAAAACAACTGCCCCAATGTTTTCTCAGTCCAATGTAGATTTGCATTTTCTAACAGCGTAATAAAATCCCATTGCGTATAACGCGATAATGCTGATTTGCAAAAATGTGGATTACGAGAAATATACGCCTCAGGCTCAATATACAAGTTAGTGAAATTACATCTACCGCCACCTGAAATTAAAATCTTTTTACCTGCTTTTTCTGCTTTATCCAAAAGTAAAACCTTGCGCCCTCGCCTTGACGCTTGGGCTGCACACATTAGCCCTGCCGCACCTGCACCAATAATAATCACATCATATAGCTTCAAAGTATTGATTTAATGGTCTCAACAATAGGCTTTGCATCCCATTCTAAAGCGCCTAAATAAGCATACCGAATAACGCCATTTTTATCCAGCAAGAAATTTGACGGAAATGCATACACCCCCCAATCTTTAATAGCCTTGCCTTGAGTATCCATCATAATGGGAAAATCAAATTTAACTTTTTGCATAAACGCTTTGATTTGCTTATGAGACTCACCGATATTAACGGTAATAACAACAAAACCTCGGTCTTTTAATTTTTGCTGTAATCGTATTAAAGAAGGGATTTCTTTCACGCAAGGCTTACACCAGCTTGCCCAAAAATTAACCAACAGCGCCTTGCCCTTAAAATTGTTAATATTCATTTGCTTACCTTGATAAGTATTCAATGCAAGTGCTATATTTTGTTTACTTGTATATGGCTTTAATTCAGGTGCATTAAATGAAATTGTGCGTTTGGCTTTAATACTATTTTTCACTTTTAATACGCTGGGTATTTGCACTGTGGACATTAGGTCAACTGCCATTAAATAAATATCACTTAAGCTTGATTTTGCCTTAATGTCCTGTTTAGTCAGGTCTTTATCGTCCCGCATATGAAACCCACCATGCACATCTCGCAAGCGATGTATAAATACAGAACTGCCTCCTATTTTTAAGTTTTGGGCGATTTCATCTGCTCGAAAATATTTGGTGCCGTATTGTGGCAACAACACATATATTGGCAGATTGCTGGCTTTGGCAATATCAACATAGTTAGCTTTTGAGCCCAAAGCTGGACTGCCAGAAATGAGATGTGGAGAATGCAAAATATGACCTTTTAAATAATCAGCATCTGGATTTGTTAATTGCCATTGGTGTGCCGCCTTTAATGCAAGTTGTGCTCCTCTGCCTGAAGCGACAAAAAATAGTGTTTTAAAACCTTTTGTTTGAGAAATATCAATCAATTCTACCAAATCATCAATATTGAATCTATTAATACTACTACGATGTTTTGGTGCCATATAACTTGAATGCAAATCAACTGCCCACACACTTTTTTCAAAAAAAGACAGTTGCTGCGCCGTTGCCACATAGCCCTTGCCAAGACCCCGCTCCGATGGAAGATACAAAAATAAAATCTCATCATCTGCCGCATACGCATCGATACTAATTGTGTTGCCTGAGGTTAATTCTATTTCTAATGCTTCGCCCGCATACACAAATGCAGGCAATAAAAACAGCAAAAGAGTTAGCAACTTCATTAATACATTTCCAATAAATAAAACAACATTGTGCCTTCAGATGAGCGTGCTGGGCCAGCTACTTTGGCGGCATAATATTTATTATCGGGGTCAGATTGTGCAATGGCTGTGTCTAAGTCTTTAACAACTTCTACGCTGGCTGCAGGCACACGGTCGCGTTTAATACGAGGAATCCGCACCACAGCAAACTGCTCCTTGGCAAAACTTGCCCTAGGGTGTGGGTCTAGCGAATAGCCATTAACCATCAGATAAGATGTTAGAGCCACATACTTGGTTTGCTGGCACAGCGACATGGATTTTTTTAGGTAGCGATAACACCATCGCATTGACACGCCCAACAAACTCGTCTTTATCAACACCACCGCCAATCATTTCATTGAATTGTTTTTCTTCCCAAATAGTACTTACCGTTCTGCCGCCATAATCATGAGCGGGATAAACCAAAACCTTATCGGCTAGGGTGAATATTTTTTGAATAGAATTAAATAATTTTTCTGCCGAGCCACCCTGAAAATCACACCGACCGCAGCTCCTAATCAACAAAGCATCTCCAGTAAAAATCCTGTCTTCGCACACAAACGACATACAACCACTGGTATGCCCCGGAGTTTCGATTGCGTTTATGCTATATGTCCCAAATTGTAAGCGCTCACCATCTTTGATTAAAATATCCGCACAAGCCATTGAGTTAGCTGCACCAAGCACAATCTTGGCATTCTTAAACTTCTGCTTTAAAGGGCAAGAACTGGTGATATGGTCGGCGTGTACATGGGTTTCGATGATGTATTTTAAATCTAAACCCAGCTCCTCAATCAAGCCAATATCTCGCTGCTGAGTCTCATCAACTGCATCAATAATTACTGCCTCTTTGGTGTCTGAATCTGCCAACAGATAAGTATAAGTTGAACTTTCTTTTTCAAATAAAGGACGAAAAATAAGACTCATAATAACCTCTTTTTAAAATTAAATAATTTAATGTGAGACCTTTGCATAAATATGGATGATTAACAGAATTCAATTTTTGTCAACTTGGTAAAAAATGGATTTTTGATGATTATTCATATTTATGCAAAGGTCTCAATGTATGTTAATCGTTTTAAACTGCCCATTAACAATTAATTTTTCTTTATAAGCACCCTCAACTTCACCCACCACATTAAACTCAATATTACTGGCGCCGACATAATCAATTTGCTTGCCTTGAGCCAACAAAGACAAGCCTTTGGCTAATTCGCCCGCATAAATTTTTTCACCCGGTGCATTGGCAACCTTCATTACTTGCGCTTTTAATGCTATTCTATCAGTAGAATTAGCAGCCTGAGCCGAGAGCACAATCAGTGCCATCGCATCATAAGATTCACCCAAATAAGGTCCGCCTATTTTGATGTTATTGGCTTTGGCAATTTTCTGCCATTTTTCATCAGCAATACCACCATTGCTGGGAATAGTGCCCCATGAGCCATTTAATTCTGCACCCAATTTAGTAAGGCTGTCACTAAACATTCCATCAGCGAAAATAAAACTATCAAATGCACCTGTGTCTAACGAAGCCTGAACAATCCCTTTGCCGCCTTGATCCACATAACCAAACACAGCCAGTACCGATGCACCTGAAGCCGAGAGAGCGGCCACTTCAGCAGAATAATCTGCTTTACCATCTTCGTGTGCCGCACTAATGCTGATTGTGCCGCCCAATTTTTCATAAGCCGCAACAAAAGTATTCGACAGCCCTTTGCCGTAATCGTTATTGGTGTAAGTCAATGCCACCGTTTTTACCCCTTTCTGAATGGCAATATTGGCAATCACCTGCCCCTGTCTCGCATCAGATGACACCGTTCTAAAGAAAAAACCTCGGTCTTCAATAGTGGACAAAGCTGGCGAGGTTGCAGAAGGGGAAATAGTAACTACCCCATTAGGAACAGTAACATTATTAACCACAGCAGTAGTAGCGCCTGAACAATTTGGTCCCATGATGGCAATGACTTTTTTGCTATTAATCAGCCGCTCTGCCTCTGCAACGGCAACATCAGCCTCAATACAACGAGAATCAGCACGCGCAATGTTAATCAAAGTGCCGCCTAAAAATTTACCAGAATCCGAGGCCTCTCTAGCAGCAACATCTGCAGAAGCAGACATATGTACAATCAAAGATTCAAGCGGCCCTGTAAGCGCTTGCAAACTGCCAATACTCACAGATTTTGCATCGACCAATGTCGTCAAACTCAAACTTGCCACAAATACCGCTCCTAATAGTTTATTGATTTTCATTGCTGTTCTCTTTTATGTAAAAACAAAATCATATTATAACCACTAATCATTATCACCACGCCCCTACACGACAATAAAACACCTCATGACCTTGTTGCTCTTTTTCACACCCTTGTGGAAAACTTGTAAAAATATGGTGCAAAGGGTTTTTATAATTTTTTGTCTTTTTCGGGCAGAATGCCGCCAGGAGCGAATCTTAGTACCAGCAGCATAATCAGCCCCATAAAGATATATCTGAGAAAGTGCGCTCGCTCTTGCAAAAAGGCAGAAACGCCATTATCAGCGCCAGCAAAATTTTGCACCGTTTCTGCCAACCAAAGCCCCATTGGAGTGGATTCTACCCAAAAAAACCAAATAAAAAAAGCACCGATAACTGAACCAAAATTGTTACCTGAGCCACCGACAATAACCATCACCCAAATTAAAAAAGTGAAGCGTAGAGATTGATAAGAATTAGGGGTAAATTGCCCCGTATAAGTTACCAACAAAGCCCCTGCAATACCGACAATGGCAGAACCAATGATAAAAATTTGCAGGTGCTGGCGTTTGACATTTTTGCCCATAGCACTGGCGGCAGTTTCGTTGTCCCTAATGGCACGCACCTTTCTACCCCAAGGGGAATCAAACGCCAGATTTGCCATTACTATCAGTGCAACCAGAATCGCCAAAAACAAACCAGAGTAACATAATTTGACAAATACCACAGAATATTCTCTAAGCAGTATACCCAGTGCTTTGGTTTTTTCCACCTCGGTTAAAAGGCTTAAACTGGATTGATTAAACCATACAACCATCTCTTCAAACCAAGGGGATTGTTGCAAATCAATCTCTAACGGCACGGGTCTTGGCAGTCCTGTTACATTTTTAACGCCTCGTGCTATCCAATCCTCATTTTTGATAATATAAAGCACAATTTCAGCAATACCGAACGAGGCAATCGCTAAATAATCTGAACGCAAGCCCAAGGTTATTTTCCCAATCAACCACGCCGCACCTGCTGCCAGTAAGCCACCTGCCAACCAAGCCAACGGTACAGGCAAACCCAACCCCCCTAAATATCCCGTTTTAGAGGGATTAACTGCTTCTATGGCTTGCGCTGCATCAACATAGAAATAACGCATAGAAAAATACCCTGCCACTAGACTCAATACCACCCAGCCTTTATTGTATTTATGTTTAGACAAATACACGCTCAGCACAATACTCAGCAGCAGTAAACACAAGGCAAACAGTATTTTCATACCGCCCGCACTCACTGCCATAGGGACGCTGGGTGCAGAGATTAAAACCACGCTTAACCCACCCAAAGCGGCAAACCCCATAATACCGATATTAAAAAGCCCCGCATAGCCCCATTGAATATTAACGCCTAATGCCATAATGGCAGAGATTAAACACAAATTAAAAATACTTAATGCCAGCACCCAAGATTGATTAACACCCACAAAAGCCAACAAAAAAACCATTACCAAAATGCTAATCGTTTGCCGGTGTGATTGCCAAATATGACTCAGATTATTCACAATACTTTGCCCTTAAAAATTCCCGTAGGCTTGACCAACAAAACGATAATCAAAATCACAAAGGAAACAGCGTATTTGTATTCTGTGCCAATTAATTGCAATAATGAATCTGGCTCTAACGCAGTTGGTAGTAAATAAATAAAGAACTTTTTGTAGGCGTAAGTGAGCAACATTTCAGAAAAAGAAATCACAAATGCGCCTACGATTGCACCTAAAGGGGAGCCAATACCGCCGACAATAACCGAGGCAAAGATGGGTAACAGCAACAAATGATATTGAAAGGGAGAAAAACCTTTGTCAAGACCAAACAAAACCCCAGCGATGGTGGTCAATATTGCCACCAATAGCCAAGTGGTACGCACTACTTTATCAGGATTTATGCCAGAAAGCAGTGCCAAATCTTCATTGTCAGAAAAAGCACGCATTGCTTTACCAATTTTGGTTTTTTGTAAAAAATAAAACACCAGCCCAACCGCCAATAATGCCAATAAAATGGTGGTTAATTGTGAGGTTTTAAGCGCCAAACCCTCGGATAACCCACTAAATGCTTTGAACTCTCTAGCCGTCCAAATAAAGCGCGCACCGTCAGCAAAAATCTGCTGCTCTGGCCCCATGATAAGCTGCACCAAGCCCCCCATAATAAACATTACCCCAATAGAAACCATAACAACAGTGATGGATTTGGCGTTGTTAATGCGATAATAACGATACACCCAGCGCTCGGTTAACAACAAGCAAATAGTAGTGATAACAATCGCCAAAGGCACAACCAATAATGCAGTTGGAAAACCGCTAATAGTCCAGCCCTGAGATTGAAAAAATCCCGTTAATAAAATTGTCATTGCCGTGCCAAATGCCATATTGTTGGCTTGGGAAAAATTAGCAAATCGTAGAATTGAATATACCAGTGTAACTGCCAAAGCGCCTAATGCCAGCTGCGCACCATAAGTGAGTGCAGGCAATAAGACAAAATTACTCAGCAAAATAAAGGCATTTAAGACATCGTCAAAACTTGGCATCTTATCCCCCTAAAAAATCTCTTCTAACTTCGTCGTCATTAAGTAGCGCTTTGCCTGTGCCTGTATGTGCATTTTTACCTGCAACCAAGACAAAACCTTTGTCAGCAATGCTCAAAGCCTGTTGTGTATTTTGTTCGACCATCAATACGGCTTTGTTTGCTTCTTTTAAGGCCAAAATATTGGCAAAAATCTCATCTATTACAATGGGTGAAACGCCTGCTGTAGGCTCGTCTAACAACAAAACTGTTGGCTGAGTCATCATTGCGCGACCAAAGGCGACTTGCTGTCTTTGCCCGCCTGAAAGCTGTCCCGCTAACTGCTGGCGTTTTTCAAAAAGAATGGGAAACAAAGTATAAACCTCATCTAGCGTTGCTTGACAATCATCATGACGCAAAAACGCACCCATTTCCAGATTTTCTGCAACGCTCATAGTCGGAAAAATATTGTTATTTTGTGGCACAAAAGCCAATCCAAGGCCAATTCTTTGCTGTGTTGATAAGGTACTAATATCCTTGCCATCAAGCAAAACCTCGCCTTCACTGATAGGCAACAACCCTAAAAGCACCTTCATCACAGTGGATTTTCCTGCACCATTTGGGCCAACAATGACTGCCAATTCTCCCCGATTAACCCCCACCGAGCACCCTCGTAAAATCGGCACAGTGCCATAAGTAGCAAATAAATTTTTACCCGTTAGATAAGTCATTTTTGGTATGGACCTTTGCCCATATATACATCAATAACTGCCTCATTATTTTTAATTTCAGTGGCAGTGCCTACAGTCAAGATTTTGCCCTTTGCTAAAACCACCACAGGATTACACATGCGAGAAATAAACTCCATATTATGCTCAATCATACAAAAAGTATAACCTTTATCTTCATTGAGTTTTAAAATAGCAGTACCGATTTGTTTAAGTAAGGTGCGATTAACGCCAGCGCCAACTTCGTCTAATAAAACTACTTTTGCATCTACCATCATGGTTCGTGCCAATTCTAATAGTTTTTTTTGTCCACCTGAAAGATTGCCCGCTTTTTCATTTTTTAAAGACGAAATTTGTAAAAAATCCAGCACCTCTTCGGCTTTTTCTTGGTTGTTTTTTTCCTCTACCGCAATCGCCTTACGCTTAAACCAAGTATTGCTCAAACACTCGCCCAACTGATTACTTGGCACCATCATCAAATTTTCTAAAACACTCAATGTAGGAAATTCATGTGCAATTTGAAAGGTCCGTAATATGCCTTTATGAAAACGCTGATCAGCACTCAATGCGCTAATATCCTCGCCAGCAAATATAATGTTACCCTGTGTCGGCGGATACAAGCCCGCAATCAAATTAAACAACACACTTTTACCTGCACCATTTGGACCTACCAACCCCGTAATTGAACCTTGCTCAATCGTCAGATTAACCCCGTCAACTGCACGAATACCGCCAAAATGTTTAGACAAATTGGCAATTTCAATCACGGCAAGGTCTTTACATAAATCATATTTATGTAGGGGCCTTACGGCAAGACTTTCTTAAACGGCTTAACCACAACACTGGCATACACACCAGATTCCAAATAAGGGTCTGCATCTGCCCAAGCCTGCGCATCTTCAAGGCAATCAAACTCTGCCACCACCAGCGATCCAGTAAACCCCGCCGCACCCGGCTCATTATTGTCAATCGCAGGATGTGGGCCTGCCAAAATCAAACGCCCTTCATTTTTTAAATGGTTTAAGCGCTCAATATGCGCTGGACGCACTGACATTCTTTTCTCTAATGAATGCTTGACATCTTGTGAAATAATCGCATACAACATCATTTATTTATCCCAATTACGCTGATTAAATAACGCCAATAATCCAAACACACAGCTCCCTAATATATCAAGCAACATATCCTTTTGCGCATCCCAAACATCGCCTTGCGAGCCTAAAAAAGCCGCACCCGATTCTCCGCCCTCGGTAACAGCATAAACCATCTCAATAATTTCATAACTTGCTGCCCAAAAACCCAAAACAAACACACCTAACAACCATGCCATTAAGCGACTATTTACCCATTTTTTACACACACTTAGTTCAACCACAGAATAGGCAAAAACACCAACCAAAAAATGCCCCAAGCGGTCAAAATTATTACGCCCTTCGGGGAGAATAAAATCAAAATTCAATTTGGATAGTAACTGATTACCCCAATCAAAAGGCACCAATTCAAAAGTAAAATACCCGCCAATAGTGTGATAACACAAGAACGAAGCCATTAATAAATAAGCAAAATTTGAAAATTTAAAACGAGGATAAGTCAACAGCAAAATACCAACCACAATCAAAATGGGGATATTTTCTGCCCACCAAGTCGCCCTATCGTACGGGTTGATTGCCAATACAGTAAATAAAAGCGTATAAATTCCCAGTAAAACAAGTGGCATTTTGTGTGAATGTGACTGCATATTTAAGATACCTCCAACACATCTTGCATAGAATACAAACCAGCAGACTTGCCTTTTAACCAATTTGCCGCACGCACTGCGCCATTTGCAAAGGTCATTCTTGATGAGGCTTTGTGGGTGATTTCCACCCGCTCACCCTCCATAAAGAAACTCACCGTATGCTCACCGACCACATCGCCACCACGAATAGTAGAAAAGCCAATCGTTTCTCTATCCCGTGGCTTTTCAATACCCTCACGGCCATAAACTGCACATTTAGATAAGTCCCTGCCCAAAGCATTTGCCACCACTTCGCCCATTTTAAGGGCTGTACCACTGGGCGCATCAACTTTATGACGATGATGCGCCTCTACAATTTCAATATCCGCATCGCTACCAATAACACGAGCCGCCATATCTAATAATTTAAGCGATAAATTCACACCAATACTCATATTCGGTGCAAATACCACCGGAATTTGCTTAGCAACATTATTAATAACCGCTAAACGAGCATCGTCAAAACCAGTTGTACCAATGACAACTGCCTTATTTGCAGACACACAAATAGCCAGATAATCAAGTGTCGCTGCTGGGCGGGTAAAATCAATCAGCACATCAAACCGCCCTAATACAGCACCTAAATCGTCGCCTTTATCCAAAGCAATGCCCAATTCAACGCCATCACTTTGATTAATAGACTCAATAATCGTTTGCCCCATTCGCCCTGATGCACCAGTTACTGCAATTTTTATCATTTTTTAAATTCCTTTAAATTAAGTTACAATCATACAATGAAAATTTCTTATCGTAGGTAAGTATTGCAAGAAAGGTTTTTATTTAATTTACTGACCCCTTGATTTCAACTTGAATAAGGGTAATCTTGAGGATGTTTGGGTTTACAAATCTCATTTGTTTAATCCTGAAACCAAACAATGCTGGATTGATTAAACACCCCGACTATTCGACCAAATAAATCAAAGTATCGCACTACGCTTAACCCTTGATGCAACGAATACTCATGCCAGTGGCACGACCATCATCGTAGAGCTTGGCATACCCACTGCCAAAAGCCAAAAGACTACTAAACACATCGGAATCAGTATTACGTGACCAGTAGAGACCATAAATACCAACATATTCGATCTTACCATTTTCACTATGGCGATAGCCAGCAACTGGCAACTTAAGGAAGCTAGAGAGGGCGGTGGCGCTGTTAGTAATTTTTGTGGTAGTCGCAAAGATGGTATCAGAAGTCATTTCTGCACTTGTTGGCACACTAAAACCTGCTGGACAGATATCATTCGCTCCATTGTTCGCCCAGGCACTGGTTCTGCTTGCACCTGATGAATCTATGCTAGCCCAATCATTAGGATTAGCAGAATCTATAATAAATAGTGGTGTGCCCGCATCAGTAATACTACTGGCTAGTGTCGTTGATGTGCTGGCTTTTGTCCTATCTTCATGTCCATCATTATTTCGTCCCCATTGATACAAATCACCATAACTTGCCGCATCACTACTGGAGGTGGCTACTTGGGTAGAGCCGAGGTTTCTATCTAACCAAACCTTTCCTGTATCAGGAGAGAGTATGGTTTTATAGGTTAAACCTTTAAATGTAATTGTTTCTGATACAAAGGGTCCCGTATCAGAAACATCTGTTACAGTAACCGTGGTAGCTTGGTTGTCTTTTCTGTAATGGCTTTGGGGTTGATTCCAGTTGTATTCGGCACTAAGACCTAGGTAGGATTGTTTATTAAACTGATTAACATCGCCAGCAGAGGCGACATTAAGGGTTAGGGTTAAAGCGCTAAAGGTTAAAAAGCGCTTAAGCTTGTTTAGTACGCTAAAGTGTCCTTCTACAATATGGGTAATTAGGTTGGCGGCATTGTTGTATGCTGTGCAGGTATTTTTTATTAGTGTTTTCATCTTGATACATCCTTAATCTTAAAAGTTTTTTATCATACAGTGAGACCTTTGCATAAATATGAATAATCATCAAAAATCCACTTTTCACCCGCTTGGCAATTTTTTTAAACCCAGCCTTAGTCCTGCTAGGACAAGGTTTAAGAAAATCACCAATCTGGCAAAAATTGA